>CAYYNF010000428.1:0-1512 GCA_964472695.1 uncultured Flavobacteriaceae bacterium | reverse complement strand
CAACCATATCACCTGCACGCTTTGATATAGAATCTCCTACCGATATCGATTCGTAGAAATCACTATTTATATCAAACACTTTGTTATTGACATAAATAACACGCATTGCATGGTTGTCATATTCTATTTCTTTTTTTTCGATTATTCCAATGATTTTTTTCTTCGACACCCTTTCATATTTACGACCAAATGCCCCCATACGTCCATTAATCAGAAGTCCGATGATCATTATAATTACTAGACCTATAACAATTTGAGAAGTTGTATCTAATTTTATTTCTTCCATATTTTAAAAATTAAAAAAAGTCCATGTTTTTGAACGGAATATAGAGCCTCCTATACTAACATTAGTAGGTATTTGATATTGTTTAAAGATAACCAAAAACCCACAGCGATGTTCGAAGATAGCTGTGGGGATTAGTCTAATTACTCAGAACAGGTTTCTGTGCTAAAATCTTATTCAAGATTTCCTTCTCAAAATAATCTTTGATCTCTCTATCCTTTTTCCATGAAAATAGGTCTTTATTAATTTGATACCAATCAAAATATCTCTTCTTGGACATTACTGAGACTAAGCCTAGTGTAGCTTTGCCTTGTTTCTCTATAACATAACTAAAGAAAATTCGTCTATTTTTATCATCATTAAAATAAGATAAATACCAATAATCATTGCTTTCACTATCATGATCTTTAAAAGTAGTACTAGAATATTCTGGATAAGTTTTTTTAAAGGAATTTATTAGGTTGATTAAGTCCTCTTTACTGACAGATGTCTTATACTGCTCCGCAAAGGGGTATCTTCCTACAGCAAAATACGAGCAAGCAGAAAATAATAGACTTATACTAAAAATAAATACTGTTCTCATGGTGATGGTTGATTAGTTACTCCTACATTACTTACATTATACCAATATGACACATAATTCATAGTAGCTACAGGGTTAGTTAAAATATGATACATGGTTTTAGGGTAAACTGCATAGGCAAGTCCCATTCCAAAAACATAAGCATAAGCTCTACTTTTCATAGGTGTATTTATTCCAAAGGCTATAGATAATTCTTCTTTTACAAACTGCCAATCAGCTCCTATAGCTCTCATATCCAAAAATAAACCTTCTTTACCTGTAATTTTTAAGTTGTCATACCTTCTATCGTGACCTATAGCTGGATATCCAGAAATATCTTTAGGTTCTACAGAATAATCATAATCTTCATTATACTTCAGAGGGTTATTAGACCCTGGATAATGGAGACCAAACCAATTTCTTCCCAAAGTTGAGGGGTTTACCTGAGTTAAATCTATCATATCCTTTGCATAACAAATATGATTATCTATTTGTTCACCAATTATATCTTGTGCTCCAGCAGGAGCATAAAAAATTTCACTATCAATATCATCCCCCCACGCTATTATTTCCAAAGAAATAGTTATTGCATCACTAGATGGCGGACTGTGCATTTGTGTTGCCATATACTGTTGTTCGTTGGAAACACCAACACCTGTAGCATATA
>CAYYNF010000427.1:0-1515 GCA_964472695.1 uncultured Flavobacteriaceae bacterium | reverse complement strand
TTAGCTTATAGAAAGCAACCTCTAATTTACATTTAGAAAAAGAGTTTAATGATATTAATACACAGTCTATTCGTGATGATGAAAAAAAGCGTTTACAGCAAGACTTTTTTAAAAAGTACGGATTTAAAAATACTAAAGATTTTAGGACTTATTTGCAAATGTCAAAATGGGATCAGGAGTTAGGTAATAAGGCTATTAGATCAAATACCTATCGAGATAGACTAAAGGATAGGGTAATGTCATCATTGTCTGTAGAGGATAGAAAACGTTTTGTAGTGGTGATCGATGAGTTAAATCGAACCCCTTATAATGCCTTGGTTAGCTATTTGTCAAAATTAAGTGGAGGTAAAGCGATCAATTTTGAACAGCCTACAGCAGAAGTTAGTTTATTTTGTCAGAAATTATCAATATCACCACAGGTGTTAGGTCGGTATATTACAGCTTATCAAAAAGACATAAAAAGTCAGCAACAACAAGAACGTAAAGAAAGGTTATTAGAAATACGATCGTTAAGAGCAAAAAGTGCTGTGAGGGTAGGTGTGTAGTTTGATTATTGTTAGAGGTTTATGTTTTTTTTGATACTTTTAAGATGTATTTTTACAAAAAAAAAATATGCCTAAAAAGATTACACAAACAGAAAATACTTTAGCAGAATATGAACAAAGCTTTCTTCAATTTATAAAAGGAGCAGGAAGAGAGAAGCACATTGAAGATGTACTAGGTTGTCTTTGGAGTTGTGAGGAAGAGATTACGCTTACAACCCAACAAAAGGAGATGGTAAAGGAGTATTGTAATTCACTATTACAATTATCTGAACTCAACTCTATGACCATTCCTCCAAGTTCTATAGAAATTAAGCATAATGAATTATTACAACGCATAGGTCAAGATCCAATAGTATCCAAGACTATCAGGGAGTTAATTCCTAAGACAAGTTATGATTTAAGAATACAACAAGAATTATTTAATTCTACACCATTGTTAGAGGTAATAGAGGAAGGGAATAATGATATGGAATTTGCTAGAACTCAAACCTCATCAATTTCATTATCATTTTCAGCTAGACATCAAAGTGAACGCAATATGGAGGTTACTCCACCAGTATCATTAAGTAGAGGGGGGTATAATAATGAGGTGTTGAAATCCTATATTAATCTTGTAAATAATACTTTTAAAGAGAATGCTAGGTTGAAAAGTATTACTAGTGAACTTTCTGATATGTTGAGCACTACCCCTTATGAGTATCTATGGAAGAAAGAGTTACCATCAGGAATTGATCATATTATTGCAAGAAGTTATGATCTTAATGAATTGTCAGACAAATTTGAAGATGATGATTATTTTCTTTTTAAAGGTACAGGAACAAAAGAGTTTTGTGATTTAGCTATCATTAAAGCAAAGTCACCTCAATTAAAGGAAATACTAAATAGATTAAAATTAGAGCTTAATAAAGCACAAGGTTTATCTCAATCTACTGGGTATGGTAAACCTACTCTATATCGTAAGGGTAGAGGG
>CAYYNF010000426.1:0-1520 GCA_964472695.1 uncultured Flavobacteriaceae bacterium | reverse complement strand
CAGCTTATAAAAAAGGTTTAGGTTTAGGTTTTTCAGTTGACTATACTTTTTAAAGCAGCTCTTACTTAATTTTAACAATCGCTTAACATTATAGGATTTTTAAATAACCTCAAGGTAACTTGAGGTTATTTTTTATTCATTTAATTTGTAATCAACTAATTTTATATCAATAAATAAGATGAAAAAAACAATTTTATCAATCTTAGCTGCTTCAGCTTTATTATTTGCTAGTTGTTCTGAAGATAGTGATAATTCTACTGCTACTACAGAATATACTTCAGGTTCAAACTTAACAGGGCATATTACAGATGATATTACTTTAGATGCTTCTGTAGAGTATGACCTTTCAGCTGAACTTATCGTTGACGAAGGAGCTTCTTTAACTATTCCTGCAGGTACTGTAATTAAGGCTTCTGGTCAAACTTCTTCTTATATTGCAGTTTCTCGTGGTGCTCAGATCTTTATTGAAGGTGAAGAGAATAATCCAGTTGTAATGACTTCTGCAGAGGAAACTCCAGCAAATGGTGATTGGGGTGGATTAGTAATTTGTGGTGCTGCTCCTACAAACTTAGGTGATGAAGCAACTTCTGAGGTGGCAAGTTTACCTTATGGAGGTTCAGATTCTACAGATAGTTCTGGTTCTATTGAGTATTTAAGAATTGAATATACAGGTGCTACTTTTAACGCATCAAAAGAATTTAATGCAGTTTCTTTCTTCGGAGTGGGTTCTGGTACAACAGTAACTAATATCTTAGCTTACGAAGCTGGTGATGATGGACTTGAATTCTTTGGAGGAACTGTAAATGCTTCTAATCTTGCAGTAATCAATGCTTATGATGATTCTATTGATGCTGCTGACGGATTCTCTGGAACGTTAGATACTGTTTACATCGAAGGAGTAACAAAAGCTGCTTTCGAGGTGTCAAATAATGGTGATGACGAGGCAAAGACTCCTGAAACTAATGCAAAAATTAAAAATGCTACTATTGTTAAAGGTACAGATTTTGGTGCTAGTGAAAATGTAATTAACTACAAAGAAGGCGGTGGTACTCAAAATTATGAAAACTTAGTATTTTCAGGATTTGATACTTTCGCAAAGTATTCGACTGATACTGTTACTACTGAAAACTTAGTAGAAGGTAAACTTACAGTTACTTCTTACTACTCTCCTGATACATTTACTGATGTACAAGGTATTCTTACTGGTTTAACTAATGACGATACACTTGTAGGTGCTGGAAGTGGTACTTCAGAGCCAACATGGGTGGCTGAATTAAAAGCTGCTGAATAATTTATTTTTAATAAATCATTTATAATTAAAAAAAGCCAGTAACTTTAAGTTACTGGCTTTTTTTAATTATAAATGTTAAGAACTTAGATCATTTAAAAGTAACCTAGAACCTTAAAATTTTGAATTACAGTTTGTATTTGGTTTAAACAAGCTCTAAAAGAATTTCCCACTAGATCTATGATTTCTTAAAAATGTATTGTCAGTATCAGATCTTTGACCTCTTCTTTCT
>CAYYNF010000425.1:0-1534 GCA_964472695.1 uncultured Flavobacteriaceae bacterium | reverse complement strand
CAGCTGTTCCTAAAGCTAATAGACCTACACGGGTTAAGGTAGATGATATGCCACGTAGGAGGAAATATTCCAAATAATTAAAATGAAAAAATTTTATGAGTCCAGTAAAGGAATTAGAAAAAATAGTAAAGGATCATAATATACCTTTAGAAGAGCCATTCACATTATCTCGTTTAGGAGAAAGTTTATCTAATGCTATTCTTTTACTAGGTAACGTTTTAGCTTCAGTTAATGATCTAAAACAAGAAGGTGGTTTAGACGAGTTTCAGGAAGTACACACTGTAGGTCAATTTTTTGAAAAAAACGAAGAGTCCTCGGGTGAACGGATAATTGATGTGCTAGGTCTACAGTCTGATTTGTTAAGTATCAAATTGTTATCTTTATCTAATTTAAAAGAGACATGTGTAGATATTCTAAGATTGTATGATTCAATTGTTGACACTTTTTTAGATATTATTCCTGAGAAGTTACCCGAAATAATGACTTTTGAGCAGTTAGAAGCTTTTATTTCAGATACAAATATCTTAAGGCAAGACTTAACGTATGAATCTCTTCCTAAGCTAGTACAAGATTTGGTTATTTCTGAAGAAGTAACATTATTACGTAGGGCTTATTCTCAGGATCTCACGGCTGCTCAGTTACCTTTTCATGAGTATGTTGTTCGACAGAAGGCTTTAGAGAAAGTACCTGGTATTGTAGATTTAGATTTGGATTATGAAGATTTGTTAAAAGTAGCTCAGGGGGAATTAGATCCTTCTATTGTAAGCGTATTTGAAGATGTAGGAGAGGTTGATGAGGTATCTGAGGCACATTACACTTTTTTGGAAAGAGAGCTTCGTCAAGATACACAAGGTACCTTTACCACTGATAAGAAGAATGCAGAGGAAATGGGGCTTTTAGTTACACTAAAGGATCGAGAGGAAGTAGAACGTATCGATTTACATGAGGGACAAGTATTGCATATTAATCAACATGGTGATCATGGTGAAGTTACAGCGGAAGGTTATGTAGGTAAAGTATACGATGCTTCTAATGGTCAGGGGGAGATTTTATTATCTTCTTGTAGAGTTTCAGAGCAAAGAGCATCTCAGGTAGTGCACGAAATTATGCGTAGGCACCCTGATCAACAAACCTGCCCTGCAGTATTATTTTTTAAAGATAAAACTGTACGTGCTGTTAAAGTTCCTGGAATTGAAGGAGTTTTTACTTTTTCAAAATATGGTCAACGTTTACATTCTACCAAAAATCAGATGCCTAAACTGAATGGTTATCAGCTTTCACCTAATTCTTGTGTGCTTTATCATGGTCCTCAATCTAATGTTTTTAGGGAACCTGAGGTACGTGATTATTTCAAATTGCTATTTTTGGATTTGAATATTCCCAAGCCTATCGGCCATGTGAGACAAGCTTTGTGCCATAGAGGGCAACTTAAATATGATCACCCTAGCGCTGAGAGAGAAATGTTATTTATATGTGATGACTCCGATGAACAAATCTATTTTATTCAGGATATAGATTTTAGTATGGGTTCCGA
>CAYYNF010000424.1:0-1543 GCA_964472695.1 uncultured Flavobacteriaceae bacterium | reverse complement strand
TTGGTAATACCTACTTCATTGATTATTATGCGTTATCTAAGAAAGTTACGCATACTACGTTTTAAAATGCAAACTTTAGATAATACCAATAAAAAGTTATTTTCTTTATTATCTCATGATATTAGAAGTCCAATAGCGACTTTAAAAACGGTGGTTGAGTTACTACAAGAAAAAGATTTAAGTACACAAGATGGAGAATATTTTCTTCATAAAGTATCTGGGGAAATAGATCATGTATTAGATTTTTTACATGATATTTTCTTATGGTCAAAAAATCAAACCCAAAATCAAATATTAGAACTAGATGTGGTTTCTTGTAAGTCGGTTATTTCTAATATAACCACATTATATACAAGAAATCGTGAAGAGAAAGAAATTGAATTGGATCTTGAAAATGTAGGGGAGCACCAGGTGTTTGTTGATAATAATAGCTATACTTTTGTCGTTCGTAATGTTTTTCAGAATGCGATAAAATTTACACCCAAAAATGGAAAAATAAGTATATCTACAGCACTAATTGATGGGCAAGTACACACTATCATAGAGGATTCTGGGGTAGGGATCCCTAAAGAAGATATTTCTAAAATATTGGATGAAAGCCAGTGGTTTACTAAAAGAGGAACGGAAAATGAAAAGGGAACAGGTTTTGGAGTGACAGCGAGTGTATATTATATGCGTATTAATAATGGAGAATTATTAATCGATAGCCAAGAAGATAAGGGAACTAAAGTGTCTATAATATTACCTAATGGAGCGATTAAACCTGTAAATGTGTAACACTTATAAGTCATCTTTTGATTGTTTTTTAATAAAAAAGTTCTACATTTTATATGTAGAACTTTTTTATTAAAAAACAATCAAAAGTATAGTAGAATCTTATAATTCAATATCAAGTCCTGCTAAGAATTCTGAGGTAAATTCAATTGGTATAGATTCGTCTAATATATCATTTACATCTACTGTGATTTCTATATCAAAATTATCATTTTCCAATAAATCTAATAGGTTCCCTAGATCTTCGGGAATGTCAAGTGTTAATTCTGTAGCTCCGTCAGGAATGTCATCAACAGAAGCAAGAACAGTTCCTGCTAAATCACCTGAAGAAATTATGATTTCTAAATCTTCTAGAAAATCAAAATTATGACCATCTTCCGTAATACTTAGGTCTATACCTTCGACCAATAATTCATCAAGACTGTAGTTGTCAGTTGTATATTCATCTATGACATCATTAAGTGCAGATACATCAACATTGATTGGGTCCAAAGTAGTTTCACCAATTTCAGTAATCATAGGTATGTCAAATTCTTCGCTTACTTCCTGAGGAGGTATCTCTATAGAGTCTTCTAACTTTGATTCGATAGAGTCTTTGACTTCGTCACAACTGATTAGTGTACATAGTGACAGGGCTAAAATGATTTTTTTCATAATGTATAAAGTTTTAAGTGTTGATGAGTGTACCTCTTATTTTTCATAAAATGCAATGTAATAATAAAGTTAACTCCATTATCAAATATAGAACATAAAATCTTATAAATTTCAC
>CAYYNF010000423.1:0-1548 GCA_964472695.1 uncultured Flavobacteriaceae bacterium | reverse complement strand
GGGTAATTTTAGCTCATACTAAAAATTAACTTTATGAAATATTACTTGCTAACGGTATTAACGTCAATAATGATGACCTTTACCATGGCGCAGAATTTGGAAATAAGTGGAACCATCACTGCAGAAGAAGATGGTTTTCCTATTCCGGGAGCTAATGTCATAGTAAAAGGTACCACAATAGGTGTATCATCTGATTTTGATGGGAACTATACCATTTCAAATGTACCTCCAGGGTCTACATTAGTATTTAGCTTTGTAGGATTTGTTACTCAGGAGATCGTAGTAACAGAATCGACAACATTAGATGTAGTTTTGGCAACTGATGTTGCTACTTTAGACGAGGTTGTTGTTATTGGGTATGGTACCCAACGTAAAAAAGAAATTACTGGAGCGGTTGGAATTGTTTCCAGTGAAACTATTGAAGAACTAAAACCTGTTCGTGTAGAGCAAGCTTTACAAGGTCAGGTTGCAGGTGTTCAAGTAAACGCCAACTCTGGTGCACCAGGTAGTCCAGCAACAATCAATATTCGAGGTATTGCCACCAATGGTGATAGCCGACCTTTGATTCTTGTAGACGGTAACGTTATTGAAGATCTTAGTGTGATCAACCCTAACGATATTGAAAGCGTTAATGTACTAAAAGATGCTACTGCTGGCATATATGGAGTAAGAGCTGCCAATGGTGTAATTCTGATCACTACCAAAACAGGTAGAAAGAATACCGATTTAACTTTCGAATATTCTGCATACGGAGGTTTTCAGCAAACTACACGTGAAATGCCACTTTTAAATGCTACCGAATATGCATTGTTGGTTAATGAGGCCTTTGCTGCAAATGGTGAAGATGCACCTTTTCCAGATGTTTCTGGTTTAGGACAAGGTACCGATTGGCAGGATGAAGTTTTTGAAAATGCACCAATTTTTGATAATACCTTCACTATAAAAGGCGGTGGTGAGAAGTCTACTTACGCTTACAGTAGTTCCTACTTAACACAAGACGGTATCGTAGGTGGTAATAAATCAAACTTTACACGTTTTACCAAGCGAGGTAATTACAGTCTTGATATTACTGAGAATTTAAAGGCCAATGCAGGGGTTATCTTTACTCATACAAATAGAAGGGCCTTTAATGAAAATGGTTTAGGTTCGGTTCTATTTAATGCACTAAACATGGCGCCAACTATTCCGGTTTATGATGAAAATGGAGCTTTCAGTTTAGCTGAAGATTTGGGTAATGAAGTAATTAACCCAGTTGCACAAATTAATGATACTTATAATAGAACGAAAGTTAATAAGATCAGTGGTGTTGCAGGTTTACAATATAATTTCTTAGAACACTTTACAGCACAAGTTAATTATCAATTTAATTACTCTGAAGTCATTGGGAAGGTGTTCAATCCAATAGCATTTTATGGAAGTGGTAAAGTGTTTAACAGACAGCGTAGTGAAGTTGTTGAAACACTAAATTTCTTTAGGGATTATACGTTTGATGCCTTTTTGAAATATCAACGAACATTTAATGAAGACCATAATTTAAATGTACTCTTA
>CAYYNF010000422.1:0-1563 GCA_964472695.1 uncultured Flavobacteriaceae bacterium | reverse complement strand
ATTGTGTAATACCGTATCGATCTCTAAGATCTATCCATATTATAAATCCTTTATCTCTAGATTTTTGTACCCAACCCGAAAGGGTTACTTCTTTACCTATTTCTACTTCGGTTAGTGCACCACAATGATGTGTTCTATACATAATATATTCTCACTTATAATAACATTATTTTAGAGCAGGTTTAAACATGCCCTTATAAACTTGCTAAAGTACATTTTATTTTTAATTTGGTAGAATATCAATTAATTTAAAACCGCTGCCCATGTTTTTTAATACGACTTATTACAATGAGGATTTTGTTGATTTTTCAACTCAGGAATTAGGACTTGCTTTTTCACTACTCGAAAAAATACAATTGGGGGGAGTGGGGAGTAGCCGAATGATTGTAGAGGCTATTGGAGATAAACTACATGTGGGATCGTATCGTAATCAGGATATCAATTATAGTAGTCTGGAACTGCGTCCTAAAGGTATTATTGTGCATCTAAATCAAGACCACGAACAGTATAGTTGGGTGATACCTTATTACAAGTTACATATTTATAATACCGATTCTTTTAGTATCCACAGTGAAGGTACTTTTGTACGTTTTCGTAAAGACAAGCATTATCTTCAGAATAAAAAGTTTATCAGAAAAATTTCAGATCTAAAAAATAGCTTTATGGGGATTACAGACTATTATCAGTATTTTTAAACAAGCTCTTATACCAATTGGTAGTACCCCTATTCATATTTTAAAATATAAATAGGGATAACTATTCATCTATTAGCTAGTCATTTAACTCTGTGATTTTCTTTTCGTAGAGTTTTTTACTTTCTATTACGGTAAGATTAAGTTCTTGCATAATACCATCTACTCGATCCTCAATACTCTTCATTTGATTATTGATATTATCAAATGAATTTAGTGCTGCAGCAACTTCTAGGGCTTTTACAACTTCTAGGGCATCACCATGTAGTAATCGGAGTTTATTGATAGCTACAGAGGTATTTTGTAGTGTACCGTTATATTTTGTTTTTGCTTTTGAAATAGCACTGAGTAACGCACTTTTATTAGCTTCATCAGTAAGACTATTGGTTTGTTTTTCCATAGCAGCAAAAAGGTTACTGGCTTTGCTTTTTAAGTCTTCGTATTCTTTAAACAGTTTTTCAACACGTTTGTTTACCTTTTCCCAGTCTCCGTACACACGGGCAAACTCTTTATCTTCATTACGGGTTTCTTCCAAAGCCATTTTTAACGCCCCTAATGATTCGAGTCCTTTAGTAACTTTCTGGTTGGCTCTTTCCTTACGATTTTCAAAAGTGGCTACCTGAGTTTTAAAAGTTTCTTTTAAACGAATGAGGTCTTCTGGACTTCGTCCCTTCCAACAAGAACTTAATAATAACGGAAGTGCTATGATAATAATGCTTCTACGTAACATAAATAAGTATTGATTTTAAATATTTTTACAATATAAGAAAATACAAATAGTATTAGATTTCTAAGTGATCTTCAATAGGTGTTTAATATTAGAGCTTGTTTAAACTCACTACTTCCTGTAATTCAAAATTTTAAGAACTTG
>CAYYNF010000421.1:0-1570 GCA_964472695.1 uncultured Flavobacteriaceae bacterium | reverse complement strand
TCATTGTAGAATATAAATAACTAATGAAATTTATAACAACCATAAAGAATATTTTTTCGATTGAAGAGCTTAGAGATAAGATCATAAATACTATATTCTATATAATTATCTTTAGAATAGGTTCTTTTATTCTTCTTCCAGGCTTAAATTATGAGGCAATACCTAGTCAAGGAACGGGTAATCCCATTCTTGATTTGCTTAACAACTTTGCAGGTGGAGCTTTCAATAGAAAAACAATCTTTAGTTTAGGTATAATGCCATACATCACAGCTTCTATAGTTCTTCAATTACTTACAGTTGCTGTACCTTATTTTCAAAAATTACAAAAAGATGGAGAATCTGGTAGAAGGCAAATTAATAAGTTCACTAAGTTGTTAACAATAATTGTTTGTTTGGTACAGTCAAGAGGTTTTTTATTAACAGTTGAAGAAGGTTGGTTATTACCTGAATATCCTAACATGACCTTTTTTATTATCACATCAATGGTAATATTGACTGGAGGTTCAATGTTCTGTGTTTGGTTAGGTGATAAAATTACTGAGAAAGGTATTGGGAATGGAGTTTCATTACTAATAATGGTAGGTATAGTTTCTCGTTTTATTCCTGCAGTAGGACAAGAGTTTTATTCTAAAGGATTTGGTAGCCTATTGTTTATATTTTTAGAATGTATAGCTTTCTTTTTTATCATAGTAGCAACAGTAGCAATTACACAAGCAATAAGAAAGGTACCTGTTAATTATGCTAAACAACTTGTTGGAAACAGATCACTTAACCAAGGCCAAAGACAGTATATACCTTTAAAAATAATAGCAGCAGGTGTCATGCCAATTATTTTTGCACAGTCAGTTATGTTTTTACCGTCTTTAGTTATAGGTATATGGAAAGATACAAGTGATACAGCAAATTATATATTTACTCAATTATCTAATCCTGATTCTTTTGCTCATAACGCTCTGTTTGTAGTATTGATAATTCTTTTCACATATTTTTATACAGCAATCACTACAAATCCAAACCAAATAGCAGATGATTTGAAGAGAAATAATGGATTTATACCTGGAGTGAAACCTGGTTTAACAACGGCAGAATATATTGATGGAGTTATGTCTAGGTTATTATTGCCTGGTGCTATTTTAATAGCTCTTATTGCTGTAATGCCAGTATTTGCTAGAATATCCAATATTAAAGGTGAATTTTCATCATTCTTTGGAGGTACATCATTGTTGATTGTTGTAGGTGTTATATTAGATACTTTACAACAAATTGAAAGTTATTTACTGATGCAGCGTTATGAAGGAATGATGAAATCCGGTAAAGTAAAAGGGAGACAAAATTACGCAGTAGCAGGATAAATTTATGGCTAAACAAGCATCTATAGAACAAGACGGGACTATAATTGAAGCCCTTTCAAATGCAATGTTCAGAGTACAGTTACAAAATGGTCACGAATTAGTGGCTCATATTTCTGGAAAAATGAGAATGCATTATATTAAAATATTACCTGGAGATAAAGTGAAATTGGAGATGTCTCCTTATGATTTGACCAAGGGTAGAATCGTTTACAGATATA
>CAYYNF010000420.1:0-1579 GCA_964472695.1 uncultured Flavobacteriaceae bacterium | reverse complement strand
TAAAAGTATTGCTCCGCAAAACAAAGAAGAACCCACTAAAAGTAAAATGGATTTTACTAAAAAATTGTTTAAAGTTTTTCCTTTTCTGTAAAAATGTACATCTGAAGCTAATTTTACTACAGAAAATTGTAACCCAAAGGAAAACACCAAAACAAGTGCTTGCATCACTACAAACGCAATTGTATACCTCCCAAAAACCTCAGCGCCATAATTGTTAGAAATGAACATCATTACCAAATAGGACAAAGCCATTCCCAACATACGCAATACTAAAACAATCCCACTTTCTTTAAAAAGTTTGCTTTTTAAAAAATCAAGTCGCGCCTTAGAGATCATAAATCCTCCTTTACCAATACCCTAAATAATCATACCCGCAGCTACGGTTTCATTTGTGTTGTCATCAACCAAAATAATACTTCCTGTAGTTCTGTTTTTTCTGTACGAATCAATCATTAAAGGCTTGGTTGTTCTTATTTTAACCTTACAAATATCATTCATTCCTACTTGCTTATCCTCTGAGCTTCTTTCAAGAGTATTTATATCTATTTTATAGATAACCTCTTTGATCATTGCTTTTTGCTCATTAGTAGTGTGCCTAATAGAGTATTTTGTTCTTGGTTGAACTGAGTTCTTATGTAACCAACATAACATTACATCTATATCCTGAGCTGTTTCAGGCTTGTTATTCGAGCGCACTATCATATCTCCCCTACTAATATCAATATCATCTTCGAGTGTTATGGATACAGACATAGGAGCGAAAGCTTCTTCTATATTACCTTCTGAGGTTTCAATAGTTTTTATTTTTGACGTAAAACCTGAAGGCATAGCTGTAACTTCATCGCCTGGTCTAAAAATTCCACTTGATACTCTACCCGCATATCCTCTATAATCTATAAAACCTTCTCTTTGTGGTCTTAAAACTACTTGTACAGGAAATCTTGCATCTACTTTATTAATATCACTGCTAATATGCATGGTTTCTAAGGTATGTAATAAAGGTGCTCCCTTATACCAATCCATTTTTTCTGATCGATTTACTACATTATCCCCTTTCAGGGCACTGATAGGAATAAATCGTATATCCTTAACCAACAGCTTAGAAGAAAATTCCTCAAATTGATTTAAGACGCGGTTATATGCTTCTTCTTGATAATCGACTAAATCCATTTTATTAATGCAAACTACGATATGTGGTATCTGAAGTAATGAAGCAATAAATGAATGTCTTTTGGTTTGTTCGATAACACCATGCCTTGCATCAATTAATATAATTGCTGCATTGGCAGTAGAAGCCCCTGTTACCATATTTCTAGTATATTGAATATGGCCTGGAGTATCTGCTATTATAAATTTTCTTTTGGGAGTAGTAAAATATCGATATGCTACATCAATAGTGATTCCTTGTTCTCTTTCGTCTCTTAAACCATCTGTAAATAGTGCGAGGTCTATTCCTTCATGTCCTTTCTGCTTACTTGTATTTTCTATAGCAGACAATTGATCTTCAAAAATAGATTTTGAATCATATAGTAGTCTTCCTATTAATGTACTTTTACCATCATCAACACTTCCAGCTGTT
>CAYYNF010000419.1:0-1586 GCA_964472695.1 uncultured Flavobacteriaceae bacterium | reverse complement strand
CCACAAAAACATCTAAAACACCTAATCCCACATGACCATCACTAGAAAAATACAATTGACCACTATCAGTAATATAAGGGAAGGTTTCTCTCCCTTCTGTATTGATGCGGTCTCCTAAGTTCTTTGGAGTACCAAAAGTTCCGTCCTCATTCACATCCACTACATAAAGATCAGACAAACCTTTAGTTCCAGGCATATTACTAGCAAAATACAGCTGCTTTCCATCTGCACTAAGTGAAGGGTGAGCAACGGAATACTCATCACTATTAAATGGTAAATCTTCTACATCTCTCCATTTATTATTTTTAAAAGTAGCTCTATACATTTTGAGTAAAGTAGTACCTGTAGAATCAGATTTTAATCTTTTATCTGTAAAATTGTTTCTAGTGAAATACATCGTTAAGCCATCTTTTGAAAAAGTGGTAGACGATTCATGAAACATAGAATTGACTTTACCTTTGATTTTTTGA
The DNA here is from genome assembly GCA_964472695.1 of uncultured Flavobacteriaceae bacterium. Lineage (GTDB taxonomy): Bacteria > Bacteroidota > Bacteroidia > Flavobacteriales > Flavobacteriaceae > Aquimarina. The sequence goes on along the minus strand of CAYYNF010000419.1, from coordinate 1,116 downwards.
GGAGTTGACAAGGCTTTACCGTCCTCTCCTATTTCTGAAGCGTATAGATCCAAAAAGTACAATTCATTCCACTCATGAATCACTTTTTGCATGGTTACCTTTGGTGGTTTTGCTGAAGCAAAGACCAATTTGGTTTCTCCTTGAAAAGATGGAGCATAGTCAGAATACTTTGAATTAATGTCAAGGGATTCAATATCAAACTTACCTGATTGAATCTCGATAAAATTTAAGTAGTCTCTGGTACTTGCAAAATATTCTGCACGCTGATCTGTTGATGACAACGCATTAAATTGCTCCATGATTTTATCTGACTCATCATACCTGCCTACGTTTTTTAAACATTGCGAATATCTAAACAAATACTCTGGATCTACTTCATCCTTGTATTTATTGGTAAGTTTTTCATACCAAGTAACTGCCTTACTCATTTCAGCGTTAAAATAATAGGAATCCGCTATTTTACGATACAGATCTGCAGACTCGTATCCCTTCTCCACTACTTCTAAATAGATATTACGAGCTTCAACAAATGAATATTCGCTAAAACTCTTATCCCCTTTTGAAATACGTTTTTCTTGACTCCATGTAGATAATGTTAGTAACAGGGTCAATGACAAAACGATTTTGTTGATGTGAACCATTAATGTTTTGTGCTTTACTACTAAGTTTATGCTAAAGATATGAAAATCCTACACATATGGATTACTACAAAAAAAGGCGTGTACTATATACACACCTTTTGTTTTCTTATAAAATTACAATCCTAAACGAAACCTCTTTTTCTGGCTTCTTCAAGTAATTTCTGATCATCTGCCTTAGGAATAGAAAACATTTCCTTAATCTGATTCTTACGCTTTTCAATAGCACTTAATGAAAGGCTTACAAAATTAGGTAAGTTTTTAGTTTTCACACCTCTAGACAGGTGATATAGTATTTTTAAATTCTTCTCGTCTAAAGAGAAATTATTAGTCATCATTTTTCTAAAGTGATTATTCACTGTAGCACTATAATACGGAGTTCCACTTACAATGTTATTAAACGCTTGTAACAACTCACTAGATGTCAAATCACTTTTGATTAAAAATCCTGATGGATTGATATTCTTTAGAATATTGT
>CAYYNF010000418.1:0-1590 GCA_964472695.1 uncultured Flavobacteriaceae bacterium | reverse complement strand
ATTGTATACCTTTACATTTGCGTTAAGTATTATGGTATATAAGAGTTGTTTCAACTAATATATACAATCTCAGCACAATAAACTATTGTTTTAGTCTACAAGACAACAATTAACAAAAACAGCTAAAAATCAATCTTAAAATCAAAATAATTTATTATGAAAACCATCTTTAAAGTAGCACTTCTATCTATTTTTTTAAACACTGTACTAACAAGTTACGGACAACGCACCAATAATGCACATGAAATTAAAATAGATGCACTTTCTGCATTAGTTGTTCCTGCTATGGAAATCAGTTATGAATACGCATTAAATGATTATTCGAGTCTTGGACTTAGTACCTTTTTTAGATTTGACTCTCCTGCGGATAAACTTTATGAAAAAGCAGCATTTACCCCTTATTACCGCCAATATTTTTTCAATAATATGCAAACCCGTTCTAAAGGTTTGTATATGGAGGCTTTTTTCCAACATACTACCCATGCTAAAAACGAACAGGTTACCGACGATCTTGAAAATGTAACAAATACACTAAAAAACACCTACAAAGACCTTGGAATTGGTTTTGGTGGTGGTGCTAAGTTTATTGCAAATAATGGCTTCAACTTTGATGTAGGAGTAGGTGTAGGACGTAATTTCAGAATATCTAGCGACTCTCCATTATTTAACGAAGGGCCCGATTTTTTCTTTAGATGGGGTATCCAAATTGGGTACAAAATTTTCTAAGATCTTGTTTAAACAAGCTCTAAATTAAGTAAATACGTAATAGATTTGCACATTGAAATCAACTTTATAAAAAATAATTCCTAATGAAAAAAGTACTTATTACTGGGGCGACATCGGGTATTGGTCGAGCTACTGCAATTTCTCTAGCAAAAGAAGGTTACCACTTAGCACTTACAGGCAGAAGGTTAAAGAAGTTACAAACACTACATCAAGAAATCTGTGACTTAAACGCTCCTGAGCCTATTCTATTACAAATGGATGTTAAAGAAGAAGATCAAATTAAAAAAGGTATTGAAACTTTAACAGAAAAGTGGGAACAAATAGATATTTTAATCAATAATGCAGGACTATCATTAGGATTAGACCCTTTACACAAAGGAAATTTGGAAGACTGGGATACGATGATGAACACCAATGTTCGTGGGTTGCTTATAGTGAGTAAAGCAGTAGCTAATACCATGATTAAAAATGGTTCTGGACAGATTATCAATATCAGTTCTATTGCAGGAACGCAGGTATATCCTAATGGAAATGTTTATTGTGCTTCTAAACACGCTGTTGATGCCTTAACAAAGGCAATGAGAGTAGATTTTTTACCCTATGGCATTAGAGTTTCATCAGTGAGTCCTGGTGCTGTAAATACCGAATTTTCGTCCGTAAGGTTCAAAGGAGATATTGAAAGAGCTAATCAAGTTTATGAAGGATACCAGCCTTTAGTGGCTGAGGATATTGCGGCAAGTATCTTACATATTGTAAAAAGCCCTCCTCATGTGAATATTAATGATATTTTAATTACTCCTACAGCACAAGCTAATGCGTATAACTTGCACCAAAAAAAGTAATCTATGACACATAGCTTATAAG
>CAYYNF010000417.1:0-1593 GCA_964472695.1 uncultured Flavobacteriaceae bacterium | reverse complement strand
CATCTTCAATGATCAGTATTTTCATAGGGTAATAATAGATCAAAAGATGCACCTTTACTAGTTTGAATAAAGTTTAGCTCACCTTTGAGCTTTGCAGATAGACTTTTGCATATTGAAAGTCCAAGACCTGTACCGTTTTCTTTAGTTGTAAAAAACGGTCTAAATATATTTGAGTTGGAACCACCTTCAACTCCTGGCCCATTATCCAGAAAGTTTATACATAAAAATTTATCTTTAGTGCTAAAATTAATATTAAGCCTTGCATCTTTTGTATTTTCGCAAGCTTCAGCAGAGTTTACTATGAAATTAAAAAAGATTTGAGCAAGCCATGTACTGTTAGTGTTAATTACTATTGTACTTAAGTCTAAAAGTGGATCTTTAGATGAAAATTTAATATTGAGCTGACGACTTTTACTTTTAGTCAAAGTTATAACTTCTTTAATCAAATCGACTAGATTTATATCTCTAAAAGTAAGTTCTGAAGTATATAGTTCCTTAAAGTTTTCGATCAAATCTTGAGACCTCTTAATACTGTTGTTTATTTCTTTAACAAAAATCATTTGGTCATCTAGAAGCTCTTCTAAGAGTAGTAATTCACTAGTGAGTTGAAGTCCAAATAATGGATTACTAAGTTCATGTTTTAAAGTATTAAAAAGATCTCCAAGTAAGTGAACTCTCTCTTGATGAAAGATATCTGCCTTATCTAAAATTAATGAATTGTCTAAAGAAACTAAAAAATATTCATCCTCGGAAAGGTCAAATCGAACAGGATCAATAAGAAAGGAATCCGTATTTGAGTAGAGAAGAGAGTCATTTTTGTAAAATTGAAATGGGTAAATACTCAGTTTAAGAGACTCATCAGTCGCAGTGATTTGTGATCTATCTTTAGTTGATTCAACTAGCGGAGAAAGAAAGATTCTCAGTTTTCTAACAAGTGACTGAAAGTAATCTTTATCTTCTTTTTCTTGAGGTAAAAAATCATCTTTGCTAATTATGAAGATTACACTATGAAATCGAAATGAAAGTTCTTGAGCTAAAAATGTTCCAAGTATATCGAAAGAAGTACCCTTGAGGTTAATTTCTCCAAAAGATCTGTCTCTCGATTTCTTTATGCTGTTGAAAAGTCCTGTGAAAAGATCTACTGGAAACTTACTTTCTACTATTTTACCATCTCTTGTGTATTCAAAGTTAGATGAGTTTATTTCACCTTTTTCATGAATTAGAATATGCATTCGTGTAAAGCTTTGTAGGTTTTTAATTTTGAACAAAGAAAAAAGAAAGTCATGGATGTCTTTTGAGTTGTAGAAGGCTTTTGTTAAATCCTCCATATCATCCGAAAATAAAGATCTGTTAAATTTCTTAAGATTAATTTCTTTTAGGCTTAAACTTTTATTAGTGTCTAATACATTAAATTTATTTTCTATAAAGAGTTCAATTTTTTTATTTTCGGTAAGGCCTGTATCTTCCATTGAGTTAGATTATCTATAAGCTCGTGCTCTAGCAAGTCTTCTAGCATAACAATATCATCTTTTTTAAAGGCAGAATTTATGGCCTTAATAATGAAAAGAAGGTGTACTTCTAGCTCCTTAATAG
>CAYYNF010000416.1:0-1600 GCA_964472695.1 uncultured Flavobacteriaceae bacterium | reverse complement strand
ATTTTGTATTCAAATCATCAGTTAGTAATCAAGCCTACGACTCAGATAAAACAGCAATAAATTTATTGATGAAAACAGGAGCAGTTATAGATGTTACTGATGCTTCTGATCATTTAAATTTGAAAACATTGGCTAAACCTGTTAAAAAATATTTTGTTTGTTATCCTAAAGAATTATAAGTGTTAATGAATAAAAAACTTCGTCTATTTTCATTTCAACTTCAATATACTAACTCATTTTTATATATTTGCCTTTAATGGAGTTTACAGCAGAACAAATAGCCGGTATTTTAGAGGGAGAAATCCAAGGAGATCCTCAGATTACCGTATCTACTTTGGCTAAAATAGAGGAAGGTACTCAAGGAGCCTTAACTTTTTTAGCAAACCCAAAGTACAAACAATACATTTATACTACTCAAGCATCTATTACTATAGTTAATAAAGATTTTGTACCAGAAAAGGAAATCACAACTACTTTGATAAAAGTGGAAGATGCCTACAAATCTTTTTCTAAATTATTAGATTATTACAATCAAGTTAAAAATAACAAAGTAGGAATAGAACAGCCTGTTTACGTTTCAGAATCTGCCTCATATGGAGAGAATATTTACTTAGGTGCTTTTGCATATTTAGGTAATAATGTTAAAATAGGAGATAATGTAAAGATTTATCCGAATGTGTACATAGGAGATAATGTAACAATTGATGAAAATACTACCTTGTTTGCTGGAGCAAAAGTATATTCGGAGTGTGTTATTGGAAAAAATTGTACAATACATTCTGGAGCAATTGTAGGTGCAGATGGATTTGGTTTTGCTCCTAATGAAAAGGGTGAGTTCCAGAAAGTACCACAAACAGGTAATGTTATTTTAGAAGATAATGTAGATATTGGAGCTAACGCTACTATAGATAGAGCTACTTTAGGATCAACGATTATTAGAAAAGGAGTTAAATTAGATAATCATATTCAAATTGCTCACAATGTTGAGATTGGTAAAAATACCGTTATAGCTGCTCAAACAGGTATTGCTGGTTCTACTAAAATAGGAGAGAGCTGTATGATTGGAGGACAAGTTGGTATAGTTGGGCATATTACAATTGGTAATGGCGTAAAAATACAAGCTCAATCAGGAATCGGCAGAAATGTAAAAGATAACGAAGTACTTCAAGGTTCTCCAGCTTTAAATTATGGAGACTATAATAAATCTTATGTTCACTTTAAAAACCTACCTAGTTTAGCAAATAAAGTACATCAATTAGAGAAAAAAATAAATAATGACTGATTTAAGTATCGAACAAAAGCAACGAACAATTGCTAAAGAGATAACTTTAACCGGAGTAGGTCTACATACCGGAAAACAAGTAACGTTAACATTTAAACCTGCAGAACCAAACCAAGGTTATGCTTTTTGTAGAGTAGATTTAGAAGGTTCTCCAATTATAGAAGCAAACGCTAATTATGTAGTAAATACACAAAGAGGCACTAATCTAGAAAAAAAAGGAGTTCAGATACAAACATCAGAACATGTATTAGCAGCTCTAGTAGGTTTAGAAATAGATAACTGTTTAATAGAATTGAATGCTTCTGAACCACCTATAAT
>CAYYNF010000415.1:0-1613 GCA_964472695.1 uncultured Flavobacteriaceae bacterium | reverse complement strand
TAATCAGTTTTGTAATAGGAACTTCAAATTTACTAGGGGTACGCTTTTTTACTTCTAGTACTTGAATTTCTGTGTTTTTGCTCTTGTAGTTCTTGTTATTATAGTTGATAGGGTCTTGGTCAGGACGCATACGTCCTTTAGGCATACGACTTTTATCTAAGCCAAACACCACGGCTAGTCCTTTGTTAATACCTTTTGTGTTACGAGGATTTAAATATAAAGAATTGGGTACGTGTTGATCTAATTTCACACAGAGTGAATTATTAGGGTCAATGTGTTTTAGAGTGACTTTCGATAATTTTTTTGAATTATTCGCATTGACCTCTTCTTTAAGAATTAATGTCTTTTCATCAGAAATATTAATAAAACACCTATGGTCAAAAATATCTTTAAGTTTGTTAATCGTCTGTTGCATCTCGGTCAAGATAATTATAGAGTTCGTCGGAAATCTCTAAAATTTCCTCAATGGATTCATCGAAAGAGGTGCGTAACAAACCGAACTTGTCAAAGTCTATTTTAGAAAGACTTTGGTTTTCGGCAATGTAATAATTCAAATTTTTTACATAGGCTAAATCTTGATAGCCACGTGCTGTTTTAAAATCTTCTTTTCCTTCAAAATCATGTGCCAGCATAATCAAGTTGTTCAATTCCTTAACGATATAGTCACTATGTGAGGTAATCAACACTTTTACACCAACATTAGATAAACTTGCTAGTAAACGTGCCAAGTGTACCTGAGCTTTTGGATGTAAGTTCAGTTCGGGTTCATCAATAATAAGAAGTTGTCCTTTACTAGCCTCGTGTTTCACAAAAATATGTAAGTCAAGTAAAGCTCTCGCCGAAGAGGAAGCCAAGTACGAAGGGATAGCAATCGGTGTTCCTTCGTTGTTATGCATCATGACGTATTCTCCGTTGTATTCTTCATAACTTACTCCTGTTACTTTAGCTAGTTGTTTTAAAATTTCAGGGTGATCTTTAGCTATGTGGCTGGTTTTTTTAGCATAGTTACTGTAGTCACGCACACGATCAATGCTATCTTTGATGGGTTTTGAGTAGCGGTTGGTTACTTTCTTTAAAATATTTAGAGCTTCTGAAGGGTCAGAAAAGTCGATACCATGGCGTTTTTCTAAGAAGCTTTCTACAGCTACATTTTTATTGATGTCAAGTTCTTTTTGAAAAATTTGAATCCCTGTACGTTCTGCAGTGATAATGTATGGTTGTCTGTGTAAGTTTAAAGATAGTATGGTGTATATGAGGCTTTTTATGCCTAGTTTGTAATTTTTATTAGTAGGTGTATCCTCGCTTGTAACGGTTATTATTGATGTGTTTTTATCTTTTTTTGAGTAAATATCGTATTCTTCTTCACTATTGAGAAGGATTTTTTTTTCGAAACCAATATTTACATAGTCCAAATGTCGATCCGATCTAAAAGTTTGCTCATTAAGGCTTACCTCAAATACCGTTTCTTTAAAGTCAGATGCGTTAGTACTGAATATTTGATGTAAATTTTTAGCGTATTGTTTCGATAACTCATGTGTAAGTGAGGTAAAAGATTGTTTACAATATTCAAGATCAATTTCAAGAGGTTTATCCGCGGTTAGTGATTCTAAGGC
>CAYYNF010000414.1:0-1619 GCA_964472695.1 uncultured Flavobacteriaceae bacterium | reverse complement strand
ACATAATGAGGAGTACATGCTAAAGGGATATGTCCCTCACCAGCAAATAAACCAGAAGTAGGATCCAAACCTATCCAACCAGCACCAGGAATGTAAACTTCGCACCAAGCATGTAAATCTGTAAAATCCTCTTTTGGTCCAGAAGGACCATCAAGCGACTTAATGTCCGCAGTAAGTTGTACCAAATAACCAGATACAAACCTAGCAGCAAGCCCTAATTTTCGAAAAGCTTGTACAAGAACCCATGAAGAGTCTCTACAAGAACCCAAAGCTTTTTCAAGAGTTGTTTCGCAGCTCTGAACACCCGCTTCCATACGGATGGAATAGTTGATTGATTGATTCAACGCTTGATTTAGCTTGACTAACAAATCAATGATACGAGTTTCTTCTTTAGGTGTGTTTTTATCTAAAAATTCGTTTAGAAGTGTGCTTTCTTCATTTATTTCTAAATAAGGAGCCAGCTCTTTTTTTAATTGCTCTGAGTATGTAAATGGAAATGTTTCAGCATATTCCTCTACAAAGAAATCAAAAGGATTAATTACTGTTAAGTCAGCAACTAAATCAACAATAATCTCTAGGTGCTTAACCTTTTCAGGGAAAACTACTCTGGCAAGATGATTACCAAAAGGGTCTTGTTGCCAATTGATAAAGTGATCTTCAGGTGAAATTGTTAGGCTATAGCTTTCTATTCTAGTACGAGAATGAACGGCAGGTTTTAGTCTAATAACCTGAGGAAACACTTTAATGTGTTTATCATAATCATATCTAGTTTTATGTGTAATTGCTACTTTGATGCCCATAATTTTTATTACTTAATCTAACAATTCATCAGTCCATTCTTTTGGCAAATTATCAACCGCCTTTATCAACTCATCAGACCAAGACTTAGAAACAGAAACTAGTTCTTCTTGTAAAAAGCGTTTTTCTTTAACTTTATAGCTACCCCTATCATAGTAAATCGTGTCAATAGGAAAGTCAACATCACTTACATTACTACGAGCAGCATCAAACGAAATAAAAGCAAGTTTAAGGGCTGTTTCCATATCAGAATCGAAAGTAAGCTTTCTTTTTAAGATAGGTTTACCAAAGTTAATATTGCCAATAAGAGCATAAGGAGAATCTTCGGTAACTTCAACCCAGTTTCCTTCTGGAAAAACTAAATATAATTTATGTTCTTTATCACCTTTTAATTGACCTCCAACAATAGTGTGTATATCATAAATGTAGTTACTTTTTACCAAGTATTCTTCATCCTCTTTGGCTACTCTTTTTACTTGTTCACCGTATAAGTTAACAGCTTTATACATTTCGTCAATATCATTACTTTCTAAATATTCATGATTGAAATAAGCAACAACTTTATCTCTTATGCTTCTAAGTCCAGAAGTCATGAGAAATAAAGACCCTCCATGTTTCTCATTAAGATATATTTTTTTTGCTGATGATACTCCTAAGCCCGAACTAATTCTTGTATCCGCTAAAGCGATTAATCCAGTTTTAGTTTTAATTCCTACACAGTATGTCATAAATTCTAAAATAAAAAAACAAAGGAAATATATATTTATTACAAATGCTTCAAAAATTATAAAAATAAAGGTTATGCTAACAGAGGGATGCTG
>CAYYNF010000413.1:0-1624 GCA_964472695.1 uncultured Flavobacteriaceae bacterium | reverse complement strand
TACTGCACGTGTCAATCCACACACACTAGCATTTTTCACAATTTTAGTGATCTCTTCTGCATAGAACTCAATATCTTCTACAAAACTTTTAGCGTATTTTACAGCAGCAACCCCCCTCTCTATAATTTTTTCTGGAGTAGACTTAAATTTATATTTAATATGTGATTCTGAAGTTCCTATTCCCGTATGGATTCTTGGTCTTACAGCATATTTTAAAGCTTCTGCTGCTACCTTTATATCATTCTCTACTGCACGTGTCAATCCACACACACTAGCATTTTTCACAATTTTAGTGATCTCTGTTACCGAATTAAAATCACCTGGACTAGATACAGGAAACCCTGCCTCGATAATATCTACTCCTAATAAATCTAAACGCTCAGCTATTATTAATTTCTGCTCTGTATTTAATTTACATCCTGGTACTTGTTCACCATCTCTTAAAGTGGTATCAAAAATTTGAACTTTATTATTGCTCATAGCATTTAGATTAATTAATTTTAGGATTAACAAATTTAGTATATTTAGGCTTTTATACCGTTCCATACAACTAAAACTTACAATGGTAAATCTTTTACATAATCTCTGAACCCCCTATAAACATTGAGATTGAAAAGCTTTTTATTACAATGACTAATCACATAAAAGATCCTTTATTTATACTAATAAAATCTCTGACAAAGTCTGAGAAAAGACAATTCAAAGTATACGCAGGAAGGTTGGTGGGTAACACAACCTCTAAATTTATAACCTTATTCAATTATTTAGATAAAGTGGATGTAATGGACGAATCTCTAATTATAAAAAAGGGAATCGTTACCAAAACACAAATGTCTAATTTAAAAGCACATTTATACAAACAAATATTAATCAGCTTACGATTAAACCCCCTGCATCGTAACACACGTATGAAACTACGTGAACAAATTGACTTTGCTACCATTTTGTACCATAAGGGACTTTATAAACAAAGCCTAAAAATATTAGATAAAGCCAAACAGCAAGCTATTGATAATGAAGAAAACAATATTGCCTATGAAATTGTAGAATTCGAAAAACTAATTGAAACACAGTACATTACAAGGAGTATTTCGACAAGAGCCGATGAGCTATCAGTACAAGCTAAAGAACTCAGTGTAAAAAATGTAATTACCAGTAAGCTTTCAAACTTATCACTACAACTGTATGGGCTTATGCTCAAAACAGGATATATCAAAAACGATAAAGAACAAGAATATTTAAAAAATTATTTCGAAGGAAGACTCCCTCAATTTGAATGGGCTACATTGGGCTTTAGAGAAAAATTGTGGCTCTATAAAGCACATCTTTGGTACAGTCTGATGAATCAAGACTTTTTAGCTTCCTATAGGTATTCTTCAAAATGGGTAGATCTATTTTATAAAGAACCTAAAATGATCGAAGTAAATCCTGTTTTCTTTCTGAAAGGTAATAATTACTTAATGGAATCTCTTTTCCTAATTAAAGGACGAGAAAAGCTTAGTTTTACAATTAATAAATTGGAAAAAATAGTACTCTCTGATGGTTTTCCTACCCATGAAAATAACCTTGCCCTATCCTTTCAATATATTAATACCAATAAACTAAACCTTCATTTTTTAGAAGG
>CAYYNF010000412.1:0-1628 GCA_964472695.1 uncultured Flavobacteriaceae bacterium | reverse complement strand
TCTATGAACAACAGTTATTTTTAAACTCAAATATTTTTCTTTACAGAAAAAAAATGATGCAATGAAAAAATTGCAGAATATGGCAAGTAACACAAATACAATCAAATTTGGTAAAAAATTTGACATAGCAGCAAATTTAAGTATCCATGTGGATAGAGTACCAGGTATCGCTTACTTTAAAGGCTTTAAGCTCATACCTATATCGAATGATACTGATATTTTTTTTGCTAATCCATCCATATTACCTAGGTTTTATGCAGGATTGACATATCTTACAGGTCCAAACGATGAAGAATATGATGATTATAAGTCTTCATACAATTTTGGGTTTCGTCTTAAAGTCAAAAAAAACAAAAATTGTAGTCAATATTATTACAGCATATATCATTATCGTTCTTATGTGGAATTTGGTATTTACGAATTAACTTCACAAGGAGATCCACGTAAAGCGCAATATTACTGTGCCCCGAATGATGAGCTATTGTCTAATCATGATGTATCTCGCTTCAGTAAGTTACTCTATGAAGAATCACAAAATTATATGCAAGTCAATCAATACACTCCTGAAGATTTTGTAAAATATGCTGATTCAAATTTATTGATATTTGGCTGTTTAAAAGGCGAATATATCTTTGAGCAACATAAAGATAACGAAGCGTATAAAACAAGAAAAGAGCAATTAGCATCCAATTTGGATAAAAAGGCAGTATTAACGTAAATGTATTCATCACTATTTTATTTGACAAGTTGTTTCTCTTCGTCAGAGAATAACTTGTTTTTATTTATGCAAAACATATTTATAAGATTTCAAGACAGTTTAAGCATACTGGCATACTGTATATTTCTGTAGAAGAATTAAAAAAGGTTAAGATTTATAGATTCTAGCAAAAGAATAGAAAAATTTAGCAATTGGACCATTTTTGTCAAAAAAGTATTGGAAGTTGCTAAGCAAGAGATTAATCAATCTATGGGCTTACATTGCACCCATGAAGCAAAAAAAACAGGACGTAAGGTTACTAACCTTGAATTTAAAATAGTCCGTATACCGTTTGATCAATTCAAAAATACATCATCATATATGGGATACTCAGGCAAGATAACATTGCATGAACGGTTTGTCTGTCATAAATTAGCCAAATCCATATTATTTGTAACTGTTTGGATTACGGATAACATCTAAATAATATTAAAAGAAATCCAAAAAATGGACCAAAGGAAATCCATGTGTAGTACAAAAATGAGTCAATTATTCCTTTATTTCGTATCTATAGGACTAACTTATAGTGTTATCTGGTATAGTATTGTCCCTATGACTTGTGCTATTCATAATAGCAGCAGGAATAACCACTGACCTTACATATGGATACTGTGGTAGCAACGATTAAGTTAAAAAGAAAGCATGCTAAAGCATAAAGTATTACCCATAGGTAAGTCAGCTATAGAGGATGTGATATCAAGCGGTTATTATGTCGATAAAACAGCATATGCCTGGCAACTATTGGAAGAGAATGGCAGCGTTTTTCTATCGCGTCCTAGACGATTTGGGAAGTCCTTGTTCGTAAGCACTCTGCGGGCTATCTGTCAAGGCAGGAAAGAACTATTCCAAGGATACTATATAGCCGATAAAA
>CAYYNF010000411.1:0-1629 GCA_964472695.1 uncultured Flavobacteriaceae bacterium | reverse complement strand
TGGTACTGCTATTAAGGCACAGGTTCGTAGGTCTAGAAATACAAGTAAGATTAGTGAATTTCAGGTGGTTAATTTTGAGTTGAATACGAAGTATGATATTTTGAGTCCTGAGAGAAATATGAAAGTGGTAGTAATCAAGAATCATGATTTTAAAACGGCTATTCTTGATGTTCAGCCTCAGTTTCAATTAGGTAATCGTAGTTTTTCTTATAATTATAATGATCCTCTGAGTTTCGAGGCGGGAAACGAATTTCTCAATTTTGATACTAAAAATATCCGAGTATCTACCGATCGTATTGATCATATTGATTTGAATGACCTATATGAACATTACCTTTTTAAAAACCCTTATCGTGCGTTATATCCTTATACCTATTTTCCTGATATAGATGGAGGTTTTGTTGTGAGGAACCTCGATGCAGTTACACAAGAAATAGAAGCAGACTATTCATGGGTTCATTTCGAGTTGAATTTACAAGAGTTACCAGATAAAAAGGTATACGTATATGGGAGTTTTAATAACTTTGAATTGAATGAAGGAAATACAATGTATTTTGATACTGATACTATGAGTTATAAAGCCAAAATACTGATGAAGCAGGGGTTTTATAATTACAAGTATGTGACAGTTAACGATGAAGGTTACTTTGATGAAAATGAGATATCAGGTAATTTTGCAGTTACCCAAAATAATTATAAAATTCTTGTGTATTATAAAAGTCCAAGTGATTTATTCTACAAATTAATAGGTTATAGATCATTAGATTCGGATAGCTTTTTAAATTAGTTTCGTTTAAAAATTATAAATAAATGGTTTCTATAGAAGATATTGAGTCAGCAAAGAAAAGAATAGAGGGGGTGGTTAATAAAACACCGGTACTTTCATCAGCACTCTTAAATGAATGGCTTGGTCATGAGATTTTTTTTAAATCAGAGTGTTTTCAAAAAATTGGTGCGTTTAAGGCAAGAGGAGCTTGTAATACAATATCGTGGTTAATAGAAAATGACATGAAACCGCAACGAATTATTGCTAATAGTTCCGGAAACCATGCACAGGCAGTGGCATGGGCTGCACAACAATTTGATATTCCTTCTACGATTTTTATGCCTGCTTATTCTTCACAAGTTAAAATACAGGCTACCAAATCTTATGGAGCAGAGGTGGTGTTATGTGATGACCGTAATATAGCAGATGCTATGGTTTTGGAGGCCTCAAAGAAAAAAGGTCATTATTGGATTCCACCATTTAATCATAAACAAGTTATTGCAGGACAGGGTACAGTAGTGCACGAGGCACTTAGTCAAACCGATAATATAGATGCTGTTTTTGCGGCTTGTGGCGGTGGAGGCTTATTGTCGGGATCAGTTGTTGCCACGCAAGCATTATCTCCAAAAACCAAAGTCATAGGAGTAGAGCCACTCAATGCTAATGATGCGGCACAGTCCTTAAGAATGAATGCTATACAAAGGCTTTCAACTACTCCTGATACTATTGCTGATGGTGCTATGACAATGGCTGTTGGTGATATCACTTTTGAGCATCTAAAATTGTTGGATGAAATGTATGAAGTTGAAGAATCTAAAATTTTATATTGGACACAATGGTTAAGTCATCTTCTTAAGTTACAT
>CAYYNF010000410.1:0-1633 GCA_964472695.1 uncultured Flavobacteriaceae bacterium | reverse complement strand
GCAGATGAATCTCTTTTTGAATAATAGTCATAAGTTATAGGTATTATTTTATGTGTCAAACATACTCTTAAAACTACTAAATAGAATAAGAACTCCGTATTTTTGCACAATAAGTAATTTACTTTTATGAATCCCATGATAACTCAAGATACTATAACGGCTTTGGCTACTGCTTCGGGGCAAGGTGCGGTGGCTATTATTCGAATTTCTGGACCAGTAGCTTTTGAAGTTGCGGAACGTGTGTTTGAACCTAAAAATTCAAAAAAAATAAGCAATCAAGCCTCACACACCATACATTTAGGAGTGATTAAAGATGGGGAACGCGTGTTGGATCAAGTACTTTTAAGTATTTTTAAAAATCCATATTCGTACACAGGGGAGGATGTTATAGAAATTAATTGTCATGGAAGTGCATATATACAAGAGGAGATCCTTCAATTGTTGTTAAGAGAAGGATGCCGAATGGCAAATGCTGGAGAGTTTACGTTACGTGCATTTTTAAATGGTAAAATGGATTTGACCGAAGCGGAGGCCGTTGCCGATTTAATAAATAGTGAGTCTAGAGTAAGTCATGAAATTGCTATGAAGCAAATGCGGGGTGGTTTTAGTTCTGAAATTAAAATATTAAGAGGGGAATTATTGAATTTTGCTGCACTTCTAGAGTTAGAACTTGATTTTTCGGAGGAAGATGTAGAATTTGCAGATCGGGAGGCTTTTAATAACTTACTTTCCAAAATAGAACACCTGTTAAAAAGATTAATTGATTCTTTTGCTATGGGTAATGTGATTAAAAAGGGTATTCCAGTAGCTATTATAGGACCTCCAAATGCAGGGAAATCCACGCTATTAAATGCTCTTTTAAATGAGCAACGTGCTATTGTTTCTGATATTGCAGGAACAACACGTGATAGTATAGAAGATGAAATTAATGTAGGTGGTTTGCGTTTTCGTTTTATAGATACTGCAGGAATACGTGAAACTACCAATGAAATAGAGCATATCGGTATTCAAAAAACGTATGAGAAAATAGAGCAAGCTCAGGTTGTTTTTCTATTACTGGATGCCTCTCATCAAAAGGATTTAAAAACACTAAGATTAGAAATTGAACAACTCCGTAACCGTTGTCCATTAAAACCATTTTTGGTAGTGGGTAATAAATCTGATGGACTTTCTGAGGAGCAAAAAGCGATGCTAAAAGTCGAAATACCAGAAATGCTATTAATTTCAGCAAAAGAAAAACAAGGTATAGAACAGCTTAAAGATACACTCTTAGAAGCAGTACAAGCAGGTAAGCTCGATAATAACCAAACGATAGTTACCAGCTCTAGGCATTATGATTCTTTAGTACATGCCTTAAAGGAAGTACAAGGAGTGAAAGATGGTTTAAAGATGCAACTTAGTAGTGATCTTATAGCTATTGATTTACGAGAAGCTTTATTTCATTTAGGAAATATTACAGGAGAAGTTACTAATGATGAATTGTTAGGGCATATTTTTGCGAATTTCTGTATTGGGAAGTAGGTAAGTAAAATTGATTAATCTTAGATAAGAATGACAAAAGAAACAGCTACTATTGAGGAATTAGCATATTATATAAAGCAAGCTAATAAGGGACATTTACCAAAGCCTATTT
>CAYYNF010000409.1:0-1634 GCA_964472695.1 uncultured Flavobacteriaceae bacterium | reverse complement strand
CTACTTTACTGACAGTATCATTACGTTGTTTTTCAGTTAACTTAGGTTTCTCTTTTTCTAATAGAATTTTGTACTTATGAAAATATTTATCTTCGGATTCCTTATGATCCATATCAGCCAATATCACCGAATAATTTTTAGTATCGATATACTGAGTAATAATTTGATCTATAGGTGACTTTACAAATTTCACTTTAGAATGATCATTTCCACAACTTAAGAACAATGCGATAACTCCAAATAGTAATATAGTTAGGCTTTTTCTCATGAACTAGTTAGGCTTAGGAAGTATATTATCAATCTCAAAAGGTTTTAAAGACTTTCCTATATAAGCCTCGAAATCCTCATCATCCCATTGTTCAATACAGAGAAGTTTATCCCCACTTTGATCCTCATAACTAAAAGACATCACTTCTTCTGTTTCATTACTTGGGATCTCACGATAATAACCACTATGTTCTTTCTGTAAAGAGAATTCAATATTTTTATAAACGAAAACCTCAGGTGGAGTGTGGTGACTTTTAATATAACTCGTTACCGTATTACCTAGATCTTTCAATTTAATTTTCTCATAGAGGAGAACACTTAACTCCTCCTCTTCTTCTATGTGCAAATAACGTGTTTTATTTAAGGAAACAATTTTAAACTCTCTAGAAAAATATTGTCTTCCCCAGTCATATTCAGCCATACTTTTAACTGTCCATGTTTGCAAATCGTAATCTAATAAATAACCTTGCTCTAAATCTGTTATTTTAATATCTATAGGATCGTAATGAGGGACCTCCTCTTCTTTCCCAAATAATTTATTAAATAAATTTTTCATCATATTTTACAAATTACGATTAAATATAATTGTTATAATCTTCGGAAACAAAACTTTATATAATTCCTAAAGAACTAAACCTATGTAATAGTCGTATTATCAAAAGGCACCCTATGAATAATGCTACGCCCTAAGGTGATCTCATCTGCAAATTCTATTTCATCATTAACACCAATACCTCTCGCAATAGTAGAAATCTTTAGCGGTAAATGTTTTATCTGTTTATAAATATAGAAATTGGTGGTATCACCTTCCATAGTAGCACTAAGTGCAAAAATAACCTCTTCTATTTTTTCTCTTTGAAGACGTTCTATTAAAGGCTCAATTCTTAAATCATTAGGTCCTATACCATCCATAGGGCTTATTTTACCACCTAAAACATGATACACCCCTTTAAACTGAGCTGTATTTTCAATAGCCATTACATCTCGTACATCCTCAACTACACATACTACTGAGGAAGAACGCATAGTATTAGCACATATCTCACAAGTAGGTAAATCACTCAAATTATAACATTTACTACAATAATTAATCTCAGTACGCAACTTTTTTAAAGCAGATATAAGGTGCTCCGTTTGACTTTCTGGCTGCTTCAACAAGTGCATAACCAATCGTAATGCAGTACGCTTTCCTATACCTGGTAACAATGCTACCTCTGCAACCGCACGTTCTAATAATTTTGATGAAAACTCCATGAACAACTTATTTGTATTTGTCTAATTATTGTACCTACTCACTGATATAAATTATTAAAGATAAATATATTGTGTAATCCAATAAATAAACCTAAATTTGCATCATACTATAA
>CAYYNF010000408.1:0-1660 GCA_964472695.1 uncultured Flavobacteriaceae bacterium | reverse complement strand
GGTAAGGAGTGTGAGCCCTTTAAAGTAGAAATGGTGATTAGGGGCTATTTGTCGGGGCATGCAGCACGTGAGTATAAAGCAGGTAGACGTTTTATATGTGGTATGCCTATGTTAGAAGGAATGAAAGAGAATGATAAATTTCCAGATCCCTTAATTACACCAGCAACTAAAGCTGCTGATGGTGAGCATGATGAGGATATTTCACGTGAAGAGATTATTAAGCAAGGAATTGTTAGTGAGGAAGATTATATTGTATTAGAGAAGTATACGAGGGCTTTATTTAAAAGAGGTACAGAAATAGCGGCCCAACGCGGGTTAATTCTTGTAGATACTAAATATGAATTTGGAAAAACTAAAGATGGGCAAATTGTTTTGATTGATGAAATTCATACCCCAGATTCATCTCGTTACTTTTATGCAGATACTTACCAGGAGTTACAAGATAAAGGAGAGCCTCAAAAACAGCTTTCAAAAGAGTTCGTACGCCAGTGGTTAATTAGTAATGGTTTTCAAGGATTAGAAGGTCAGCAAATTCCTGAGATGTCAGATGAGTATATAAACTCAGTGTCAGAACGTTATATAGAGCTTTATGAAAATATTACAGGTGAAAAGTTTATAAAAGGAGATTTGCTGAATATTGATCAACGTATCGAAGATAATATAAATGCTTATTTAGGAAACTAATAAATGTTGTTACACGAAATTCGTTTCAGGATTTTATGTGATCAGTCTATTGTTAGGTGTTTTGACTAGTGTAACACCTAATTTTTCAATTTTTTTAATCAATTTATATTTTGGTACTTTTTTTGATTACTTAATTTATGTAACCTACATTAATGAAGTAAAGATGACCGAAAAGCAACAAAAAGAAGCAGAAGATAAGTTTACGAGTTATACTAAAAAACAACTTACAGAAGTTGATATTGAGAAGGCTCATAAAAAATCAAAGAACTTAGGGGATCAAATTGAAAACTTCAAACTTTTGATGTCACTAGCAAAAGACGCTCTTGCGGGTCGTTATAAGATTAGTAAGATGGATTTGGCTATTATCACAGGAGCTATTATTTATGTCGTATCACCTATTGACGCTATACCTGATTTTATTCCAATGGCAGGTTGGCTCGATGATATAGGGGTTATTGCTTTAGCAATGAATAAGCTCAATACGGTAATTGAAGATTATAAAATATGGAAAGAAACTATTAAGGTGTGATATTAAGAAAATATAATTTCAAGACCATTATATTAGGTGTCGGTCGTTAGCGTAACAAATAGATGCCTTTTCTAAAAACACCCCCTTTGTTTTACAAAGGGGGTGTTTTAGGTTACAATAAAATCGGAATTGTCTAATGTTAAGTAGAAAATAGAGTTTACATTCTATCTAGTTATGAAGAGGTAAATAGTTTCTGGATGACCAATTTATCTGTTTTTTTCTGAACTAGAATTATGATGTGTCTTTAAAACATTAGGATAAACGCATGAAATTTATCTCTGAAGAAATTATATTTTACAGTCAATAACTTACAAATTCAGATTTCTAAGAAATCAAAAGTTTAATTTGTTCAAAATATTAAAAACGAATCATTAACGAATTTCGTGCGTTTGCCCTATTAAAACGTACATTTAAGGTATTTAGTTAAAAGCATGTGTTTTAAAAAAC
>CAYYNF010000407.1:0-1664 GCA_964472695.1 uncultured Flavobacteriaceae bacterium | reverse complement strand
CTTCATACCCAATACTCAAAAGTTCTTGACTTAGTCCTCCACCTGAATTTTCTTCTTCCATTAATAGAGTAACTTTAGGAAAGCCGTTTTCATCTACTCCTCCAAGAATTACAGTGCTATCACCTATAATGGCAGGCAAAGGATTATACAGTTTGATGGTATCAAGCCCATCAGCAAAACGAATAGTATCTGCCCCTTCGTGACTATTGGCATATACAATAGCATTATACAAACTCCCTAGACCGCTAGATAAATTATTTCTTACGAACAAAGGAGAAAATGGCTCTTCTGTATATTTTACTTTTATACTCACAAGATCTTGATCTATCTCTTCAAAGCTGGGTTCACCAAGACCATCTTCTGTCATTGGATAGGCATATAAGCTGGTAGTAGCAATAACATCATCTTGACCTTCTGTTTTGGTCAAAAGGTACAGTAACTTATTTACTGGATCTATTGCCATATCTAAGATGGTTTCTCCTTTATGAGCTGAAACGTAATTTTCTAGAGAATATTCAAGCTCTTCGTCTTCTATTAATCCACCATCATCTTCAACATACGCCCTATATACATATAATACTTTATCATTTGAATTTAAAACCCAGTACAACATACCGTCTATCGTATCTGTAGCCATTCCTGCCAATTCACCATCAAATACATCTACGACACCTCTATTATCAATACTTCCTTTCAACAGTTCATCTATTCCATACGAATTTATTTTAGCAGTCCTGGAATCATATAAAAAAAGAAAGTCTTTTGTCATAGCTACAATACTATCGTTATAGTTATCTGCTTCACTAGAAAAATCAATTATATTATTTTTATTATCATAATATGTATTGCGGTAGATACTAAAAACAGTAGCATTATCCTTTGAGAGAAAAAAGGGATTGCCACTTGAAAAATCAGCTATTGGATCAGTATTAAGTTCATTACTATTATATACCAATCCTTTCTCATTCATGATATATAACTCAGGCGTTATTCCATGACCAAACTGTATGTGCGTATATTCTAGGTTTGTTAATAATATGCTGTCTTCTTCAAAAGCACCAAAACTTTGTTCTTTGTAGATGGTACCATCACTTCCAAGATAATACAAGTTTTGTCCCCATAGAGCGAGAGACGAAGAAAGAAAGAGGAGCAAAGAGGCAAGGCTGATTTTCTTTGATAAAAAACACATATTTTAGGTGGTTAAGAGAAAAAATGGGTTCGATAAATTACTTGTTTCGACTATTTGCAAAAACAATGCTAATTTACTTAATTATAAACGTTCTAATCAAAATTACCCTATTTAAAAATTAGGTTTGTCCATATATTTTCTCATTTGAGTACGAAGTATCAGGTACAAAGTATAACGAAAAAAAGGAAGTAATAGCGTAAAGACTTATAGGCGTAGAGACGCTCTCAAATACACAAAACTTTTTGTAACAACACTTAATTTTCGATTGAAATTTAATAAATATTCATATCTAAACCCCTTGTTTTACTGAAGAATACTTTTTAATTTTGAAGAATTCCTTGTTGCGTACCCCCCGAATTATTCTTTAGGTATTATCATTTGTTAGCTTTTCCTTATGTGCTATGAAAACTTTATTATCCTTTCTTCTGCTGATAGCTAGTATGCAACTCAACTTTGGAATCGTCTATGTAGATAG
>CAYYNF010000406.1:0-1665 GCA_964472695.1 uncultured Flavobacteriaceae bacterium | reverse complement strand
TTCTTTAACTGATGAACAATTTGACAAAGTAAAAGAGTTGATGAAAAGTAAAATGGAGAAGAGAAAAGCCTTAAGAGAAGAAAGAGGAGATAAAAAAGAAGATTTTGATAAAGAGGCTATGAAGGAGAAAAGAAAAGCTGAAGAAGATGAATTTAAAGCTGAGATGAAAAAGATTCTTAACGAAGAGCAGTATGTTAAGTTTGAGGAAAAAATGGAAGAAATGAAAGAAAAGCGTGGTGAAAGAGGAGGTCATGGTCACGATAAAGATAGACAGTAATCTTTTTCTAAATCTCTATTTTCTCACAAAGTTAGGTTTTATGCTTTGCGAATTTTTAAGCAAGCATTTAGTGTTTATGTATAAAAAGCTAGAATAATTTATTCTAGCTTTTTTATGTTCTTTCGGTTACAAGGTCTTTTATACAGTCAACCCATTGGTCTGAAGAGTTTAAACTTTCTACCAGTTGCCACTCTTCGCCTCCTGCATGTTCAAAGTCTTCTTTATATGTTTCTCCTACTTCTATGGTTGTTTCTAAACAATCTGAAACAAAAGCAGGAGAGAAAACCAATACGTTTTTATGTTTTTTGGCTAGTTCTTTTACTAGGTCTTCGGTGTATGGTTGTATCCATGGTGTTTTTCCTAATCTGGATTGGAAACAAACCGTATATTGATCTTCAGTAATTTTTAGCTCACTTGCGATTTTACGAGTGGTTTCAAAACATTGAGCTCTATAGCAATATTTGTTTTTAGAATGGTAACTATTACAACATTCTCCTAGTTTACAGTAGTTATCAAAAGACCCTTTTAATATTTGTCTTTCAGGTAATCCATGATATGTGAATACGTAGTGGTCGTATTTTTTCTTTTCCATGTATTTTTTTCCCAAGCTTGCGTGAGCTTTTGCTAGTTTTGGATGTTCAAGAAAGTTTGCAACGGTTTCTACTGTAGGTATTATTTCCCATTTTGATAGTTCTTCCCATACTTTTTCCATAGTGGAACCTGTAGTAGCTGAAGCGTATTGTGGGTAGAGTGGAAGTACAATAAGCTTGTCTATTCCTTTGTTATGAAATGTTTTGAGGGCTTCTTTTATGCTTGGGTTTTGATAACGCATTCCAAAACTTACGATATAATCTTTTCCTAAGGCTTTAGTTACTAATTCTGTAAGTTTAACGCCATGATAGAGTAAAGGGGAGCCTTGCTCTGTCCATAATTTTCGGTATTCTTCCGCTGATTTTGGAGATCGGAAGGGTGCTATGATAAGGTTTACTAATAGCCAACGACCAATGGCATTGATGTCTATTACTCTTCGGTCGAGTAAAAATTCTCGTAGATACTTACGAACATCTTTTACTTTAGGACTGTCTGGTGTTCCTAGATTTAATAATAAAACTCCTGTTTTTTTCGCCATGATATTAGAACTAGTAGGAAGTAAATTTGTTCATGAAGTGAGTTAAAAACAAGTTTATTATACCTTTTTCTTTTTAAATTTTTAAAATGTGTAGATATTTATTTATGTGTCTGATTTGGAATTTGGTTTCTGAAAGTTGAAATTGAGCTGCGTGAGGGATAGAGGCATTGCGGAGCTCGTTGGGCAACTGAAAGTTGAAGGTTGGAAAGATAAAGGTTGAAAGTTGTTTTGAATTTTTGATTAACGAAAAGTCCAACAG
>CAYYNF010000405.1:0-1669 GCA_964472695.1 uncultured Flavobacteriaceae bacterium | reverse complement strand
AAATATGCTAGTGTATTTCATGCTGTAAAATTAGACTTATTGGTTATCAATTTGAACTGTAGTGTCTTTAAAACCAAAAGAAAAAGAATCACTTTCAAAATTTTCATCTTCAATGTCAAATTCTAATCCAGATACATTTACCGAGGTTCTAAACACTGTTTCTACAGTATTAGGTTGGCTTGGATTGTTCACAACTGTTATTTGGTCTTCCTTGTCTAAATAATTAGGAATATCATTACCATTACTATCATCGTCTCTAGGGTTACCATTTTGATCTACATCTTCATTGATAGTAAGAATACCATCGTTATCATCGTCTTTTTCTAAGTAGTCGGGTGTTCCATCGTCATCTGTATCCCTAAACGAATCATTATCAGGATCACCATTATCTAATTCAGCAAAGGTTAAGATATTATCATTATCATCGTCCTGATCTTTGTAATTAGGAATCCCATCATTGTCTGTATCGTCATCTTCTAAATTTCCGTTGTTGTTTATATCTTCTTCTTCAGCGGGAACCCCATCATTATCATCCTCGCTCACAATAGCAACAGTGATGCTGGCAGAACCTTCAATTCCATTTAATTCGTTCGTTACACGAACACCGCTTTGCGGTACTGTAGAGCAGAAATAACTATTGGTAATTGCAGTGTTAAATTGACGATACACCACTTCATTTGTTAAACCATCTATGGTAATAGGAATAGCATTATTAGTTTCAGTAGTTTCATTATAACCCGGTACGATAGCTTTTAATAAAATCGCTTCATTAACTGAAGTGTTAATTTTGAAAAAAACGAATTCATCGGTTTCAAAACCTGCACAGGATTGTAAGCTAACGTCGTCAAATTCAAATGAGGTAACCACAATATCTCCATCATCACAGCTGGTAATCGTAGATAATCCTAAAAGCGTCAGTAATAAATAATAGATCTTGAGAGATTTAGTATGTAAGGTCAAAACCATAGGGTGTTTAGTTATAATATATCACTAAAGACGATAGAAATCTTAAGATGTTATAAAAATAATACTTAAGCGACAAAAATAAGGCAATTAAAAGATTATACCCTAAGCTGTATAAAATAATTTTATTTGGTTAGTTTTGCGATCTTGGAAACTTAGGTTTCTATGTAGATAATTTTTATTTCAAGGGTATGCAAAAAGTATATTTTGATAGTGCTGCAACGACGCAATTACGACCAGAGGTCATAGAAAAGATGATGAGTGTGCTTAAAGAGGATTATGGGAATCCTTCTTCAACACATGGATATGGTAGATCTGCAAAAAATCATATTGAACATAGTAGAAAAAATATAGCTAAGTATTTAGGAGTAAAACCATCTGAAATTATTTTTACTTCGGGTGGTACAGAGGCGGATAATTTGGTGATAAATAGTGCAGTAAGAGACTTAGGAGTAACACATATTATTACTTCTAAAATAGAACATCATGCAGTATTGCATACCGTTCAAGAGCTTGAAATGTGTCATAACATAAACGTAAGTTATGTAGCCATTCAAAAGGATGGAAGCATAGATTACGATCAGCTTCAAGCATTATTAGCAAATTCCTCAGAAAAAACTCTAGTGAGTTTAATGCATGTAAATAATGAGGTAGGGACTATTCTAGATATCAAAAGAGTAGGGGAGCTATGCAAAGAACATGGGGC
>CAYYNF010000404.1:0-1677 GCA_964472695.1 uncultured Flavobacteriaceae bacterium | reverse complement strand
CCCTTGTAGCTGTTAACAGTGTATTTCCGTTAACCGCAGTCCATGTGATAACAGTTTCTCCTTTCTGTAAATATAAAGGTGCATTATGCGTAACTGAAGCGACAGGACATATCGTTGAAAGTAGAGGGGGTGGTAATTTTTCACTATTAAATTCGCAACTTCCCAAGTCTGTGGAGAAAGAAAGGTCTTCTAATAACGCTTCTTTAAATAGTAATGAAGGATCTTCAATCTTTAGGTTTAGAGATACTAAAGAGTCACATCCGTTTTTATTTTTCAATGTTTGTTGAAAAGTACCAGATTGCATGTATTCAATTCCATTCCATAAATAACTATTACAAGCTTCTTCGGAAAATGATGTTTTACCCCCATTATCAATTGTTAAATTCAAGGTAACTACTGAATCGCACCCATATTGTGAAAGAAAAGTTTTAACAAAAAGACCACTTTCTGTATACGTATCCTCCTCCCAAGTATAAGGGTCACAACTTATTATATTAAGGCTAGAAGAAGTATCTTGATGAATAGTCAAATTTAAATTAACTGTTGAATCACACCCAGAGCTGGATTGATAAACTCTAGTGTAAAGTCCCGATTCATTGTAATATACACCATCCCACATAAGAGAATTACATGCAGATATACTTGTATCTAATTCAAAGTCATTGGTAATCGTTAAATTTACTGTTACTAAAGAATCACAACCTCCTGAGCTAATCAGTACGTCCTTAATTATACCAGAAGACGTATATATTTTTCCATTGAGCTCATAATTTCCACATGCTGAAACTGAAAAACTTGTATCTTGGTCTTTATTTACAGTTAAATATAAAGATATAATAGAATCGCAGTCTGCTCCAGTAGGAACCGTATCTCGATAAACACCTGAGGAGATGTACGTTTTTCCTCTCCATTGAAAATCATGGCAAGTTGTTACCAAGGTATCAAATGCAGGACTTTCAATAATGGTCAAATCTAGTTTTCTGATTGAATCACATGCTCCAGCACTACTCCAAATTAATGTTCTTTGGGTTGAACTAGTGTAAGTACGACCTTCCCAAGTAAAACTATTGCAAGCAGTTACTATAGAATCAGATATAAATGTATTATTATATCTGATTCTATAAGCAATGATACTATCACAACCAATATTTGTCGTTAATGTATCGTATAAAGTATGATAACCAGCTTCAGTTACTTTTTCTCCTGTAAATCTTTCAAAATTATCACAATAACTACCTCTCCACCAAGTTACAGAATCTAATTCTGATAAAATTAATTCTGCTAAAAAAACATCTGTATTACCTTTCGAACTAATACTTTGCTCAGGTTTCCCAAAATTGACAGTATTTGAATAATACCCAGAAACATAAATATTTCCATCATCAGATACTTGTATTGATTCACCGCCATCCTCATCTTCTCCTCCAAAACTTTTTGCCCAAATAAACTCACCATCTTTATCTAATTTGAGAATAAAAATATCATTTCTTCCTTCTGACCTAAAACAAAAGTATGAGCGATCCTTCTGATCAAAACAAACGCCAGTTTCTAGTGTACCCATGATATAGACATCTCCATTCGAATCAGTTGTAACTGAATTACCAACATCTGTATCATGACCACCAAAACTTTTTGCCCAAATAAACTCACCATCTTTATCTAATTTGAGAATAAAAA
>CAYYNF010000403.1:0-1683 GCA_964472695.1 uncultured Flavobacteriaceae bacterium | reverse complement strand
GATATACTCCTTTTTATGATTATACAGCAGGAGAGACCAATGACTTTTTTGCAGAAAAATCAGATCCGATTCTTAATGAACAAGAGGGAATGCAAAATCATGTTTTAGCGATCCTAGGAACAGGTTGGGGAGGTGCAGGTATGCGTTATACGAATTATGATCTTATCGATTACTTAGCACGTTTACATAAAATAGAAGGAGGGGCTTCTCTAAATGTAAATGCTAACTTTGGAACTGATAGTTTGAATCCTGATGTTTTGGATCAGTCTGATCAGTTTGGTATTTTAAAATATGCTTTTAAACATGCTTTACCAGAGGATGCTACTAGATTTATACTAAGAAACGAAGACTCAGGAAAAGTGCTTCATTTTTCAACTATTGAAAATAAACTATATCAAAAAGATCATCAGCAGAATGAACCTAATCAAAAGGTTACTTTTGACAAGTACGAAGATACTTATGCTTTGCGTATGTTAGGAGATGTTTATTTGGATATATTAACGGGTGATGAACTTGTTGTTTCGGAGCAAGCTAACTCAATGTGGGAGTTAGAGCCTACAGATAAAGGGTTATTCTTTATAAAAGCGGATAATAAATTATTAACAGCATCTCAAAATTCAAACGATATTACCCTTAGTGAATCAGTTGTTGGTTTTGGTCAAAAGTGGAGACTCATACAAGACATTACTTACAGGTCATCTATGTAGAATTACAGGTCTTATTCTATTGTAGAATCTATGTATAAGTTGGTATATTTGTAAGTGTTATTTTATTGAGAATAGTTCTGTATAGAAATTCAAGTATACATTAGTTTACCATATAAAATTCTCTGTTTTATATAATAGTAATATATCTCATCATCATTAATTTAAAAAGTCTCGTTAGTAATGTCAGATAAAAAAAAAGTAGCTTATTACACTTTAGGGTGTAAATTAAATTTTTCAGAAACTTCTACTATTTCTAGAAAGGTAGCCGAAAAAGGTTTCGATAAGGTAGATTTTTCAGAAAAAGCTGATATGTATGTTATTAACACTTGTTCAGTAACAGAAAATGCTGATAAAAAGTTTAAAAGTATCGTAAAACAGGCTCTTAAAAATAATGAAGATGCTTTTATAGCAGCAGTAGGCTGTTATGCACAGTTGAAGCCAGAAGAACTTGCTAAAGTAGACGGGGTAGATTTAGTTTTAGGAGCTACTGAAAAGTTTAATATCGCTAATTATATTGATGACCTTACTAAAAAACAAGAAGGTGACATACATTCTTGTGAAATTGACGACGCTGATTTTTATGTAGGATCTTATTCTATAGGAGATCGTACTCGTGCCTTTTTGAAAGTGCAAGATGGTTGTGATTATAAGTGTACTTATTGTACTATTCCCTTGGCTCGTGGAATTTCAAGAAGTGATACTTTAGAAAATGTCTTGAAAAATGCTAAAGAGATTAGTGAAAAAGGCATCCGTGAGATTGTATTGACAGGTGTAAATATCGGAGACTATGGTAAAGGTGAGTTTGGGAATAAAAAGCATGAACACACTTTTCTTGAGCTAGTACAGGCTTTAGATAAGGTTGAAGGAATTGAAAGGCTACGAATTTCTTCTATTGAACCTAATCTATTAAAAGATGAAACTATTGATTTTGTTAGTACTTCTAATATTTTTGTGCCTCATTTTCATATTCCATTAC
>CAYYNF010000402.1:0-1686 GCA_964472695.1 uncultured Flavobacteriaceae bacterium | reverse complement strand
AATGATGTTCCCTGTCTAATAAAAATTCACTCTCTCTAAAAGAGCTTCTTTTGATATGTATAGTCTTTATAGTTATGTTCCTTTTTGTTTATTTTATTACAAACCTAAGCTAATAAAATTCTATCGTTCTAGAAAGTAATGGCCCAAAAAGAGTTTTTTTGATTATTCCTACTTTAGGGTGATAGGTCTTTTATATTAAATAGTCAGATGGTATGAATAAGAGTGGATTTAAAGCATTCGTCTTGGCTAACTTGATTAAAGACCTGACAGATTTCGGAAACCTGTCAGGTCTAGTTAGCTAAAGTATTTAGTGGCTTTCTCTACAGAGGAAAAACCTGTTGGGTTTTATTTTCAATTAAGCTTCGTAAAGTGAAATTAGTTTGATAGATTAAAATAATTCACGCAAAATACACAAACGATATATACCCATAGCGCAATTAAAATGATTTTCACACTTATTTTAAATCTTGTTTCTTTCCATAATCTGGAAGAGGGTTTAAAAAAATGATCTTTTAATTGATATATACTACATATGATGAAGAAAAGAGAAGTGTTTTTGCTATAGGTAGCTTCTATTAAGTCTTTGGTATGTCCAAGGCAATCCATAGCTATGAATATTGCGAATATTCCCGTAATGAAATTTTTTATTACTACTGTTTGATGATTTTCAAAACTTAAGTTTTCTGCTCCTATCTTTCTGCTGAGGTATTCAGGCAAAAAAGTATGTGTGCCAGCCACTATGGCAGATAATACTCCAATTATTTTAAAATGTATCTCCATCCTTGCTTCTACAAATGCTTACTTACCTAGCGATGGTTAATTTTATGTTCTTGTTTGTATTGTTATAGCCTACAAATCCCTCTTTAAGAGAATAATATAAAGTGATTCCGTCATTTGTCGAAAAATAAACATCATATAATGATTCATTCATAAACCTATATTCTGGATAAATACTAGATCTAATAATAAAATTGTTTTTCTTAGGATATCTATAATTTATATTAAGAAGTCCTTGCTTATTTTTTTCGGTAGCTGCTGTTAATGATCCATTTAATGGACCTAATACAATGATTGTAGCACCATAATGTGCCTCTTTGGGACAATCATAAGTTGCTACAGTACTTATTAGGTTTATTATTATGTGAATATCTAACTCAGCATTATAATATTTAGAACTAATACATTGACCTGAAATGTCTCTGTCTCCCATTCCTTTAGATGAAGAGTTCCTCTCGTCATATAATATACGATTAAACGTAAAGAGTTTATTATTGGAATCTTTTAAAATAAAACTATCTGTGTTGGCAGTTTTATAAGCTTTATATATCTTAGGGTGTATATATCCTTTCATACTTTCTTTGCATTTTTTTTTGCAAAAAACTTGTGTCAGAAATCCGAGGAATAATAACCCTAATATTATTTTTTTCATATGGATTAATTTTAAGAGAAAATATATTGAGTGCGATCTAATACTATCTTAAGCAATATCAATATTAGTTCAATTTCATTAAGCCTAACATCCAAATAAGCCGAATCTTTTTTTTCTTTTATTTGAAACTCATCCTAATCCAATAAAATTTCACATTGCTAAAAAAAGTTTTTTTTAATTTGTAAAAGGTCATAGGGGGTTAAAAAAACAGACCTTAGTCAAAACTACTCGATTGTAGTTTTTAATAATTGTAATAA
>CAYYNF010000401.1:735-1687 GCA_964472695.1 uncultured Flavobacteriaceae bacterium | reverse complement strand
GTATTAAAGATTACCTCCTCTACTGGAGAAGTTAAAAAAGTACCCGTCAAAAACTTCGATTATTTCAAGCCCGATGGGAAAATTACACAGGAAGGAAAAAACTTTTTTATTAGCTTTTTCCTTCTTAAAGGAGAGATGAGTCGTTTTTTAGGAAAACGAAAGTATTGCAAACGAAACGATGAAGTACGCTATCAAGTAAAAGTACATTTATTGACTTTTTATTGTCATAGAGATGGAAGTAACCGCTTTTTTTTAGAAGGAAAAAAAGACTACCTCAGTAGGGAAGAAAAGTTGCGAAGACAAAGCAATCACATTTTGAATTACTTAAAATCACAACCTATTGCTCACCAAGATTATCTACCCGAAACACCTAAACCTACATTAAACGAAAAAGATCAAGAAAAAGAAAAAAGTGAAAGCCAACAACAGGACGAAAACTCAGAACAATGGAAAGTACGTCGCAATGATAAGTTTGCTTTATTAAGCATCCGCTATTTGATGGACTATGATTATTTGAAAGAAGAAAGCTCAAAAGATCAAGCGTATTGGTATGTAAGAGATTATACTCAAAAAGAAGTAAAGGAAAAACAGAAAAATGATGACACCTACTTCAAGGCAAAATACCTATGGTCTAAAGACTACCACGAAGAACAAATTCCAGTCATTCGAAACAAGCACATCAAATTCAAAATAGGCTCTTCTGATAAAGAAACACCAAATTTTTTACTCAATGAAAAGGAGCTTAGAAATTGGATGTTTTATTTACTCAAACCCAAGGGTGAAGGGGGCAAAAGTAAGCAAGAGTGCCTTGAAATGATTCAAGAATATGGCAATCAATACCTGAAAGCCATGAAAGAATTAACATCCTATCAACAAATCACTTTCGATCATTATCCTTTAGTTTTTGATAAAGGAGAAAAGTCAGCAGTGCTATCAGATATGCACCGTAATA
>CAYYNF010000401.1:0-725 GCA_964472695.1 uncultured Flavobacteriaceae bacterium | reverse complement strand
GGTAGCACTATCAAAGAAAATTACAATAGTAGAAGAAGAACGACTAAATGAAAAAAAATACAAAGAATATAGTCGTCATTTACAGAACAAATATGCCATGCGGGCATTTAACTGGTTTTTACCCAAAGACTCAAAACTCAAGCCTGCAGAAGTCAATCAATTAAGCATTTATAACTACGTCAAGGACAACCGTAAAGCAAACAAACTCAGTAAAGAAGATCATCACTTTTTGATTTTAGAACTAGAATACAAACTCAAACAAGCAGATAAAGAAGCATACAGGATACTAAAAGCTAATGAATGTTTTACAACTTATTATCAAAAGATATGTCAATTGTATTTAAACAAACTAACCCAAACCAAAAAAGAGCTGAATGAGTTGTCAAAAGAAGAACTGCATGTACTGGCAGGAAAACTAAAGATCAGCGTACCGGGTATCTCTGAGTCAAGGACTGATAAAGACCGTCTTACAGAACTTTATGAAACTATTTTAGCGAAACCCATACTTATACGCAATGGCTTCTTTTATGAAATGTTTGATACAAAGAAACATAGTTCAGTAGCAAAACAA
This sequence comes from uncultured Flavobacteriaceae bacterium, assembly GCA_964472695.1. Classification (GTDB taxonomy): domain Bacteria; phylum Bacteroidota; class Bacteroidia; order Flavobacteriales; family Flavobacteriaceae; genus Aquimarina. The sequence goes on along the minus strand of CAYYNF010000401.1, from coordinate 154 downwards.
ATCCGTATCAATGAACGCCTCAACAAACCACTAATTACGGGACATTATCAATTACAAAATCAGAAAGAATCTATCCTGACTGAAAGTATGCGAAGTGGTCTATTAGCTGAAGAATTGATCCCCCATATCGGAAAGGAAATAAAAGCATTATTGG
>CAYYNF010000400.1:0-1690 GCA_964472695.1 uncultured Flavobacteriaceae bacterium | reverse complement strand
ATTATTAACTACAATCATTCTACTATTTAGTTTGGTGGCTACATCACAAACTAAATTTGATGTTATTTATGCTAATAAAAATAATATTGTATCACTTTATCTAGATGATCCAATAAGAACCGCAGTAGTTGGAAATTCAGAGTATTTTAGATTCGAATACAATCGAGAATCTTTCGAGCCTTTAGGTTATCTAAAGGCTATTAAAGGACCTGCCTCTAATTTGAAAATTATTACTCAAAATGGAAATATTTACAACTTTAAGATAGAATACAAAGAATTTCTTTCAATAGAAGATTACTTTATAGACGCTACATTAGCAATAGGTAACATAAGAGGACAAATTATAGACTCAAAAATATCACGTTCACGTGATGTAGTTGTGGATGAAACTAATGTTTCATCTAAAGAAGAAGTCGTAAGAGAGCATATATCTCAAAAAGTTGAAGAAAACGATTATTACACTGACGAAGAGAATATTCAAACTATAACTTACGAACAACCATTACGGTTATCAGGTAAAATATATCAAGAAGACAGAGAAAAATTCTATATAAACAGATGTAAAGGTTTAGCGAATTCTCAGGGAAATATCAAAAGAATCATAGCAGGAAAAGATAAAGTGATTTTCAAAGTAAAAAGGGTGACTTATGACAATGATGAACTGTATTTTACTATGGAAATTAACAATAAATCCAATGTCGATTATGATGTAAACTACCTAGAGTTTTTTCTAAATGGAGTGAAAAGTACAAGAAGATCAACAAATCAAAGATTATCCTATAAGCCTATTATGATCTATGAGCAACCCGTTAGAATACCACCCAAAGAAATAGCGACTTGTGTGTACGTATTTAAAAAGTTCTCGATAGGGTCTGATAAACACATAGAGGTAGAATTAAATGAAAAGAAAGGAGAGCGTAATTTCGTTCTTTACATCCCACATGAAATAATAAACAACCCTTCTTAAAATGAAAGAAAAAATACTATTTATTTTAACCATCTTAACAAGTGTTACATTTTTTGCCCAAAGAGCCACATATTCAAATATTGGAGCTACTGTAGGTTACGTTGAAAATGGTTACGGTTTACAGGGGGTTTATGATTATTCCTTAGATGATAAAAAAGCAATACAAGGAGTAGTTCATTATTCAAATAGTACATTAACAGGAATTCCAGTAGAATATTTTGGAATAAACGGTAACCTTTTATTCAAAGCTTTTTATGATAGATACTTATATGAAACATTCATAGGTATTGGTTTTAATACTGGATATGAGTCTATAAATGCTGCACAAATGAGTTTAGATAACGGTAGTGTAATAAACTCACAGTCTAATTGGATATACGGAGCACAATTGTCTTTTCAAGGAGAATATTACATCACAGATAGAATAGGGGGATATATTACATTCGTGCAATATTACCACAAAAATTCAGATTTAGGGGATTTCACTCCGTATATAGGAGCAGGAATCAAATATTTACTTTTTAACTAAAAAATTACTTAGATGAGACATTTATACACAAAAATATTTTTCCTGATTTCAGTAATAATAACGATTTTCTCTTGTACAAAAGAGCTAGACATTGATCTACCCCCAAATGAGTTTGATTTCACAGTGTCATCTGCTATAAATGAAGTTCATGTAGGGCAATCGACTACACTAAATTTTAATATTTCAGGAACTAC
>CAYYNF010000399.1:0-1730 GCA_964472695.1 uncultured Flavobacteriaceae bacterium | reverse complement strand
ACTTTTTCCTGAACCTGTCTTACCTATAAGGTACATGAACTCTCCTTTATCTACTTTTAAGGAAATTGTATCTAATATTTTCTTTTCTTGCTGAAAAACACTTACATCTTCTAACTTAATGACTGTTTCACTCATAGTATTTTCAAAAATTAACCGAAAATAAAAGTACAAAAAAATACCTAGAGATAATCTGTAGCCAATAGAGGAAAATCTGACTATTACACCAATTAAAAATTAAGATATCACATGTAAGTCGTTTATCTCTCTCTTGTAATCCAAAATAATAATGTATTCATACAAGAAACAAAAGTCATAATCAACATTACAATTGACTTTCATGAACTTAAAATTACATTAATTCGTGTTTGCAGTTTCGTTTTCTAAAATAAGTTTTTTTTCATCATTTTCCTCTAAAAATTCTTCAACCTTACTTACCATATCTTTACTACCACAAATAAACTGAGAACGCTGATGTAACTCAGTAGGCTTAATATCTAATATACGCTTGTGCCCATTAGAAGCTTTCCCCCCTGCTTGCTCAACAATAAAAGCGATAGGATTACATTCATATAATAATCTCAGCTTTCCATTAGGTAAATTTGCTGAACTAGGGTAGATGTAAACACCTCCTTTTATCATATTTCTATGAATGTCACTCACTAGTGAACCTATATATCGTGAAGTATAAGGTCTATTATCCTTCTGTTCCTGACAATATTTGATATACTTCTTAATTCCTAATGGAAAATGCACATAATTCCCTTCATTTACAGAGTAAATTTTTCCTTCAGTAGGAAATTTCATATTCGGATGTGATAAATAGTAAGTTCCAAGTGCTGGATTAAGTGTGAATCCGTTTACACCATGTCCTGTAGTATATACAAGCATTGTTGACGTTCCATACACAATATATCCTGCAGCAACCTGCTGATTTCCTGGCTGTAGAAAATCTTCAATACTTACAGGGGTTCCTGTTGCTGTCACCCGTCTATATATAGAAAATATAGTACCTACAGAAACATTTACATCAATATTAGAACTTCCGTCTAACGGATCCATTAATACCACATAATTGTTATTATTATCTTTTCGACGACCTTCTATTTTTATAAAGTGATCTTCTTCCTCAGAAGCGATTCCACACACTACATCACGATTTATTAATGATTTAATAAAAATATCATTGGCTATCAGATCTAATTTTTGTTGATCTTCCCCTTGTATATTTTTTTCTCCAACAGCACCTACAATATCAACAAGCCCTGCTTTATTTACTTCATGATTCACTACTTTAGCAGCTAGTCTTATAGAGTTCATGAGCCTTGATAATTCACCACTAGCATATTTAAAATGTGCTTGGTTACTAATAATAAATTCTCCTAAGGTTTGATTAGTATCTGTCATAATTGTTTTAGGTTTATGTTTGCATTCTATTAATTTATGTTTTTTATCGCTAAATATCAAACATATAGCTAGATAAATATTATCTGGTGTTATTTTTATTATGTAATACTAGTCTTATTTCAACTTGACTAACCTAGATTTCATTTTTAAACACTTACGCTATAGCTAAATGAAATTATACACATTGAAAATTACTATAAATAGTATTACTAATAAAAAGCACTGAAATTCAGCGTGTTGAAAATTCAGTGCTTAATTGTCAAGTTTCATTGAATGTATATAATGCAAAGAAAACTTTGATTTAGTAGGCAACTATTAGAATAACT
>CAYYNF010000398.1:0-1730 GCA_964472695.1 uncultured Flavobacteriaceae bacterium | reverse complement strand
GTTTACTTTTAAATGACGTACATATCGAGATCTGTAAGTCCTTTTAAAGTGATCCAAGTTCTTAAAAATTTGGATTACAGGAAGTATTCCCTTTAAACAAGCTCTTAAACAAACTCTTATAAAAAATTGTAATAAATTTAAACATTTGTTATAATTCCTAAAAAATATAAACACTTATGAATACTATAAATATACTATGGGTAGATGATGAAATTGATCTTCTTAAACCGCATATTATTTTCCTTGAAAAGAAAAATTATACGGTAACTACTTGCACAAGTGGTATTGAAGCCCTTGAATGTATCGAAGAAACCTCTTTTGATATTGTCTTTTTAGATGAAAATATGCCAGGTATGACTGGTTTAGAAACACTTACAGATATCAAAGAAAAAAAACCACACTTACCTGTAGTAATGATTACTAAAAGTGAGGAGGAGTCTATCATGGAGCAAGCTATTGGAAATAAAATTTCTGATTATTTAATTAAACCTGTAAATCCTAACCAAATTTTACTTTGTTTAAAAAAGAACTTAGATCATTCTAGACTCATTTCTGAAAATACCACTTCCAACTACCAACAAGAGTTCCGTAATATTGCCATGGATCTTATGGATGTGCGTTCCCATGACGACTGGATAGAAATGTACCAAAGATTACTTTATTGGGAATTACAGCTTGAAGATATTGAAGATACAGGAATGATCGAAATTCTTAAAAATCAAAAATCAGAAGCAAACACTCAGTTTTGTAAATTTATTGAAAGAAATTATTTGGACTGGTTTGAAGGCATACCTGATGCTCCTTTACTTTCACACCAATTATTTAAAGAAAAAGTATTACCCGAAATCTCTAGCGAACAATCTACTTTATTTTTGGTAATTGATAACTTGCGTTACGACCAATGGAAAGCTATTGCTCCCCTAGTTAACAAACACTATAAGACTAAAGAAGAAACCCCCTATTACAGCATTTTACCAACAGCTACTCAATATGCTCGTAATGCTATTTTTTCTGGGCTTATGCCTTTAGAAATGGAGAAAAAGCACCCTGAACTTTGGCTAAATGACACCGATGAGGGAGGTAAAAATATGAACGAAAAAGAGTTTTTAGAAGCACAACTAGAACGCCTAAGAAAACCATTAAATTTTGAGTATTATAAAATTACCAATGAAAAATCCGGAAAATCATTAGCAGCTAACTTAAAAGGATGTAAGGATAATGATATGACTGTAGTGGTATATAATTTTGTAGATATGCTATCTCATGCCAAAACAGAAATGGAAGTTATTAAAGACCTTGCAGCTAGTGATAAAGCTTACAGATCCTTAACAGTAAGTTGGTTTAAGAACTCCCCTCTTTTTGATATTATTACCCAAGCACAAAATTTAGGCTTTAAGCTCATTATAACTACAGACCACGGAACTATTAAAGTAAAGAAACCTTCTAAAGTTATTGGAGATCGTAATACTAGTTTAAATTTACGTTATAAGACAGGACGTAGTTTAACCTATGAAGAAAAAGAAGTAGTTGCATACAAAGACCCTAAATCGGTATATTTACCTAATATTAATATGAGTAGTTCTTTTATTTTTGCCAAAGAAGATTACTTTTTAGCCTATCCAAATAATTACAATCATTATGTGAGTTACTATAAAAATAGTTACCAACATGGAGGTATTTCATTACAAGAAGTTATTATTCCTTTTGTGGTTTTAGAACCAAGGAAATAA
>CAYYNF010000397.1:0-1731 GCA_964472695.1 uncultured Flavobacteriaceae bacterium | reverse complement strand
TTAATAGAATCGTATAAATTTTAAATATATATAAAAAAGTCGTCTAAAAATGTGTTAAAATGAATTATACGCAATAAATTAGCATTAATTTTATTTATAATTCAAAAAAATACATTTACTTAAAATTTACTAAAGATGACTGTTACTTACGAAAATCAATTGGACTTGTATGTCAACGATGAACGATTGGCTATTGAACTCATCAATATTGTAGGAAAATTAGCACTAGATAAGTCTATTGAGCTCGTATTTTTCAAAAAACAATTGATTGATGCCAATATCTCTCAAGTGATTCAATTACACGATTATGCTAATGAAGTCATTCAAAGTCCAATTACAGTAAAAGACGTAACAGAACTTGCTAGAGAAGTTTTAAAACTCGAACTAGGCGTTTCTAAGGTTGATATTGGAAAACTTACTCATGAATGGCTAAAACAGAAAAAATCAGATTCTTCTTTAGAAATTTCTGACTTTCTAAATCAAGAGATAGGGTTTCTAATATGTAAAGAAACGACCACTAATGTTACGCCTAAAGATGTTATTCTCTTTGGTTTTGGTCGTATTGGAAGATTAGTTGCAAGGGAGCTTATTCATGGGCGTACTTCTGGTCAAAAACTACGTCTAAGAGCAATTGTTACAAGGTCTATTGATGCCAAGTCATTAGAAAAAAGAGCCTCGTTACTTGCCACAGACTCTGTACATGGAAGTTTTCCTGGTACAGTAAAAGTAGATACCGATACGAATAGCCTTATCGTAAATGGACAACGAATCTTATTTATCGCTGCAAAGAACCCTGCAGAAATAGATTATACGCGTCATGACATTCAGAATGCGTTACTAATAGATAATACTGGAGTTTATAGAGATTATACCGCACTATCTGCACACAAAGCAGCTAAAGGAGTTTCAAAAGTAATTTTAACAGCTCCTGGGAAAGAGATTCCGAATATTGTTTACGGGATCAATCACAGAAATTTTGATGTAGATCAAGTAGATATATTCTCTGCAGCTTCATGTACTACAAATGCTATTGCACCTATTCTAAAAGTAATGCAAGATACTTTTAAGGTTGAAGCAGGACATATCGAAACTATACATTCTTATACGAATGACCAAAATTTATTAGATAATATGCACGCTAAAAATCGTCGTGGACGTTCGGCTGCAGTAAATATGGTTATTACGGAAACAGGTGCAGGAAAGGCTGTAGTTAAAATATTACCAGAACTTCAAGATAAACTTACTGCCAATGCAGTAAGGGTACCTACTCCTAATGGTTCACTTGCTATTATTCAACTAAACATTGAAACAGCTACGGATATTGATCAAATAAAAAATACGTTACGTAAAGCTGCACTTCATGGAGATTTGGTAAATCAAATTCATTACGCTGCTTCAAATGAATTGGTTTCTAATGATATTATTGGAAACAATTGTTGTTCTATTTTTGATAGTAATGCTACTTTGGTTTCTAAAAATGGAAAACGTATGGTGCTTTATGTATGGTATGACAACGAATTTGGATATAGTAAGCAAGTAGTAAGACTTGCAAAATATGTTGCTAAAGTAAAACGTAATGTATATTACTAATTAGTATAATAATTTTAACCCATAAAGGCAGTGATCATTTAATATCACTGCCTTTATGGTATTTATACCAATTAATCTTCAAAATCGATATAATAAATCGTTTCTTTTTCCTTTCTACTTTATTAGAAAAATAAACCGTAG
>CAYYNF010000396.1:0-1754 GCA_964472695.1 uncultured Flavobacteriaceae bacterium | reverse complement strand
CGGAATTCCTTAATGATATTTTAATTATATAAAAACGTTAAATAAGTATGTCTCAAAAATCATCAAACAAGGCTTTACTAGTTCTTGTAGGGCTATTGGCAATATTACTTTTAATATCGCTCTATTTTGGTTATGGTTATCAGCAAGAAGTTAAAAAGAATAAAGCTGCTTTCGAAACTGAAATCTCTATGAAAGTCGCTGACCTTAAAGCTTTACAGCAACAGTATGATAACTTGTTAGTAGAGAACGCAGCAAATAAAGAGGAAGTAGAAGCGGTTAAGCAACGATTATCTAAGTTCTTAGATTCTATACAAAAGTTACCTGCTACTGTTGAGGTAGTAACAAAAGTAGCCAAGTCGAAGAATTTCTTTGCGAAAGAACTGGAAATGCTTAAGGCAGAAAACAGAATGTTAAAACAGCAGAATTTTGTTCTTGTTAAGGAGAATAAAACCCTATCAGGAGAGGTATCTACTTTACAAACAGAAATGCGTAAGGTTGGTGATTCTTTAGAACAAAGTGCAAAGAAATTAGATGAGGTGATGTTCAAAGCACAGCGTCTAAAAATTAATGATGCTACGGCAAAAGCGGTACGTATAAAGAAGTCTAATCGTGTGGTTGAGACTCAAAGAGCTAGAAAAGTAACGGGTATTGAAGCTTGTTTTGATGTGCAAGAGAATGATCTGACTCCAGGTGGTTTTAAAGAGTTTTTCATTCAGTTATTAGCTCCAAATGGAGAGGTAATAGGAGGGAAGTACACTATAAAAGAAGAAAATGTTGAGGTGAAGTTTAGTAAGATTGCTAAGTTCAGGTATGAAAATAAATCGGTTTCAGTATGTGATTTCATAAAGCCTCTTTCTACACAGTCTTTCGAAGCTGGTAAATATATTATCAATATTTATGACGGAATCAAAATGATAGGAACTTCTAGTGTGGTCTTGAAGTAAGTAGGATATAATATATACTTTTAAAAAAGGGAGAGATAGATTATGCTATCTCTCCCTTTTTTTGATTCATGTAGCTAAAAAGTCGTAGTTTTGAGAATAATAAATCAAAAAACAGATAACACTATATATAGTTTACTTATTAAATGATTTGTTTTCGCTAAAGCTTCGTAAATGATCTAAAAGTAGTTAAGGCTAAACTATATACCTAACATTGTACACAAGCTGAATCCAGCTTCATATTTTTAGCTCTTTTGGTTTTTCCCTGTGCTAAATTCCAAAGCTCAAAAACCAAAAGAGCTAAAATTCCCATCACATTGAATTGCTAACTTTAGTATGTAGTAATAAATAAGCATTAAACTTATTTTGTGCTAACTATAGTATACTCAATGAACACTGAATTATCCCTGAATTTCGGAAAAATAATTAGAGGACTTCGAAAAGAAAAAGACATCTCTCAAGAAGAACTAGGTTTTCGTTCAAATCTACATCGAACATATATCGGAATGATTGAACGAGGAGAAAAAAACATTACTCTCGAAAATATTGACAAATTAGCGAAAGGGCTTGATGTATCTATGAAGATAATATTTGAAAAACTTAACAAAATACATCAATGAAAATTACATTTTTAGGGCAAGGTTTCGAGGCTGAATCCAAAAACTCCGTAGGCAATATAATAATCAAACTGTTTAAAGAAAGTAAATTCAGTTCATTTACTGGAATTTCTGCTTTTGCAAGTGAAGCTGGTGTCGTTGGACTTTCTGAATGTATAGAAAGTGGAGCTGACTTTTTTGATACTTTAAACCTTAT
>CAYYNF010000395.1:0-1755 GCA_964472695.1 uncultured Flavobacteriaceae bacterium | reverse complement strand
TATTTACGAACTTTTTGGACCGTAGAATCCACCAAAATAGTATTGACTTGTGCAGGTTCATAAATCGGAAGTGTCTTTTTAGGAGAAAGTGATTGATATATCAGATATATGATGATAGCTGATAGAATGCTAAGGAAAACAAAAAACTTCTTGTAAGGGGTAAAAAAATCAAGCATCTTTTTTTCAGCAAAGATAAACTTTGTCTAATTTTAGACATTTAAAATTCTTATAAAAACAATAGATATTGTAATGAGTAGTAAATATTATTTACTCTTTCGGTGTCTTCTAAAGTAGTATAAACACATGGATCTTTTATTTAAAATAGCTCAATTTATATTGGTTATCTCTGTTTTAGTGATTTCTCACGAGTTTGGGCATTATCTACCGGCTAAGTTATTTAAAACTAAAGTAGAAAAGTTCTTCTTATTCTTTGACGCAAAGTTTGCTCTATTTCAAAAGAAGATAGGAGAAACTACTTGGGGAATAGGCTGGTTACCATTAGGAGGCTATGTGAAAATTGCAGGTATGATCGACGAGAGTATGGATAAGGAGCAAATGGCTAAACCACCACAGCCCTGGGAGTTTCGTTCAAAGCCAGCATGGCAGAGGCTTATTATTATGTCAGGTGGGGTAATTGTCAATTTTCTACTTGCATGGGTTATCTTTAGTGGATTGATTTTTACAAATGGAGAGACGTATATTCCTACACAAAATCTAAAGCATGGAATTTATGCAGATTCAGTTGCTCAGGTTATCGGCTTGAAAACAGGTGATAAAATACTAAAAGTAGATGGAGATGAAATTCATAGAATGAGTGATGCAACTTTGGAAATTATTTTGGGGGAGCAAATACAAGTAGATCGTAGAGGTCAAGAACTTACACTGAACTTAACTGATGAGCATAAAAAGATGTTATTGACATCCAATGCTCAAAATTTTATTGCTCCACGTATTCCTAGTAAGATAGGTTTTGTAAAGGAAGCTTCTATAGCAGCTAAAATGGGCTTGAAAGTAGAAGATGAAGTAGTTTCTATGAATGGGAAAAAAATACCTTTTTGGAGAGACTGGGTCAAATTAATCCAAAAGCATAAGGGCGATAGTATTAGTATCGTAGTAAATTCAAAAGGGAAATTTTACGAAAAGAAAGCTTTTCTACCTAAAAATACTATGTTAGGCGTAAGCCCTAGTCTCGATGCTTTATTGGTTACTGATGATTATACATTCTTAGAGTCTATTCCGGCAGGTTTCCGAAAAACGATTTCATCTCTATCAGCACAGGTACGTCAGTTGAAGGTCTTACTTAATACAAAAACGGAAGCCTATAAACAAGTATCAGGTATGGTAGGAATTGTTTCTCATATGCCTACTGAGTGGAGTGGTACTTATATATTAAGTTTTATGGCAATGTTCTCAGTTTGGTTAGCATTTTTAAATCTATTACCAATTCCGGCTTTAGATGGAGGGCATATTATGTTTTTAATATATGAGATCATTTCAGGAAAGAAACCTAGTCAGCGTGTTTTAGAAATAGGACAAATTATAGGTTTGTTATTTGTAGTAATATTAACATTATCAACACTATATCTAGATGTTAGCAGGATTGTCAATAATTAATATGAAAATATTCGATATTTTTTTTGTGTAATTAAAGTTTTGTTCTATATTTGCAATCGCTAATCATTATTGATAAGCGGTTCTATAAGAACATTCCTCCTTAGCTCAGTTGGTTAGAGCATCTGACTGTTAATCAGAGGG
>CAYYNF010000394.1:0-1758 GCA_964472695.1 uncultured Flavobacteriaceae bacterium | reverse complement strand
TTAATATATTGCTTAAATAAATCAATATTAACCCCTTTATAAACATAAGTATTCATAGCAGAGATACCCTTACTAATAAAATTACTCGGGTTATTAATAAGGTCTTCAGTAAATTCGACTAATAACTCCTTAAAAGTTTCTGATCCATAATATTGAGGAGTTCGTCTACCTGATGGCCTTAAATACTCTGTTAAGATCTGCTTTTTTTCTTTAGTATTAGGGTCACGTAAATACCTGTCGAATTCTGATAATTTTTCTCTAAATGATTCGGTGCTACAAAAATGATCACCATATGTTTTATCAATGAAAGAACTAATATCTCTTATAATTATGTGTTCATCAATATGTTTGAACATTTCGTGATTTCTACTAGGCGGGTATCCATGTTCCATACAGTAATCTATATAAGCTATACATATATTATCATGGTACTCATCCTGTAACTGATTTAGATCGGTAGTGATGCGAGGTATAACACCTTCTAATATCGGTAAGTTAGCATCATCAGGACTATGATAGTGCCTACTAAAGAACAAGTTGAGATTGAGATCCTCAAGCTCTTGAGTCATAGATTGTTTATTACCCTTTTCTGATTGCTTGTCTATATTGAGAGTGACACGAGTTTCCTGTGTGGCTTCGTTGTAATTTAAGAACCCCATTAGAAACTCCTCGACAGGTAATGTGGTTTGTTGCATGGCTTCTTTTAATCTATTACAAAATAACTCAGCAACAGGGCCATAAGATTCATCAGGTGTTTCATCATTATACAAAAGACCTAAAACAGTCGCTGTTTGTTCTTTGTATCTGAAATCAAAGTCTGGTGCATCAAAACTAAAATCAGATAAATCGCCTTTACCTTCATTAATGGCTTGTATGATTAACTTAGCATTACGTAGAACGATAGTTTTATTCTCTTGCGTTATTCCACTCATTGTACTTACATTTTACTATAATAACGTTGAATGTTTGAATATTATTGTGTTACAGTAAAAAATAACTTATTATTTACTTTAAAGCATAAACGGTGTTTGCTAAATTCTATTAATCCTTTAGTGAATTGTGTTATCGTATCTTTAGGGTACTCAATAAAAAAACTGTAGCATTAGCTACAGTTTTTAATTGATGGTAGTGATTACAGTATGAAAAGAAATATATAAAGTCATGTTCATACGTCGTGTCATTTATGTATATAAAGTGCCTTCTAAACTCTTAGACTTCTTGCTTTTTCAACAACAGGTTCTTTTTTAAGACTTTTTAATTTTTGTTCAAATTCTTTACTATCTTTTACTTTAAATGCTCTGGATTGTACAATAAAAGCTTGTGTTAGACTATTACTTGTTTTTATATGGGAAACAAGAGCCTTAATCAATGCATTTTCGATAACGGATTGCTGTTTTGGATCATTTGAAAAAGTAGGAAAAGTCCCTTTTTTATTAAGGTATTCTAAGCTTGTCGTTAAAATCGCTTCAGAACAGAATAATCGCTTATGTAGTTCAGGGAACATAGCTCCACCTAATCTTTCTTTAATAGCGGTTACTTTATCAACAATCTCTTTAGGGTAGTTGCCTTTATGTGTTGCTATATCTTGATCTGCTAGTATTAGGTCTTGACATAGTTCTAATTGAAAGTCCAAGTAAGGTTTTCCTGAATTTATATTGGGTACAGGTGATTTCCCAAAATAATTGAATCGAGATAAAGCTATATTCTGCCTCTGAATACGATGTAAATTCGTTCTTAATTCTTTTGATAAGGCTGTTT
>CAYYNF010000393.1:0-1762 GCA_964472695.1 uncultured Flavobacteriaceae bacterium | reverse complement strand
ACAATAAACTACTGTTTGGTTTCAGGAATTTTTGTAGGTATTCTAATAATAAATTCTGTCCCTTCACCCAGAACAGAGTTGACTTGTATTTTACCTTTGTGGTTTTCAATGATACTTTGTACGATAGATAAACCCAAACCTGTTCCTTCTCCAACATCTTTTGTTGTAAAGAACGGATCGAATAATTTTGATTTTACTTCATCAGGAATTCCCGAACCATTATCAGATATTTTTATTTCTATTAAATCCTCAAACATACAAGTGCTAACTTTTAATATCCTTTCTCTATTAAAGTTGCCATTATCCTTAGTGGCGTGAATTGCATTTTCAATAATATTCATGATCACCTGATTTAATTTACCAGGAAGGCATTCGATTTCATCAGGAATTTCACCATAGTTTTTTTCTAATGTGATGTTTTCCTTACTAAGTTCTGTATTAAGCATCACTAAAGTAGATTCAATACCTTCGTGAATATCAGCAAGTTTAAATTCATTTTCATCTAACCTAGAAAAGGTTTTTAATTCACTCACTATCTCAGCTGTCCTATCTGCACCTTCTTTGATCCCGTTTAGTAATTGGTTCATTTCAGTTTTAAGAAAATCAATATCCAATTCTTCTTCTAACTCTTTGGCTTCAGACAACTTTTCATCAATTTCGTCAACGTCAACATCATGAATCTCTTGATATAGAGAAATTATAGAAAAGACATCATCAATATCTCTCCTTAATGGTTTAACATTTGACATTACAAAATTGATAGGGTTGTTTATTTCATGAGCTACACCAGCAGTTAATAAACCTAATGAAGCCATTTTTTCAGAATCTACTAATTGGCTTTGAGCTTCTTGTAAATTTTTGAGAGCATTGTTTAATTCCTCTGTTCTTAACTGTACCTTAGACTCTAGTATAACATTTTGCTCATTTATGATGCGCGTATTTTCTTGTAATGCGGCAAGCTCCCTATCATTAGCTGCTTTTTTCTCTTTTTCTAAATTATTAATTCTATCTGCCAGTGCTAACGAAAGTAAAATAGCCTCTAGAGCTGATCCATATAAAACACAATTATTAGTGAAAGAATTATATGGTATCTGTCCATTTAACTGCATTATATATACTATTATTGACAAGAGGTAAAGTATCCAGGCAGCTAAAAAAAACTGAGCTGCATTTACTTTTCTTTTGTAAGATATAGCACCTATTAAAATTAAATAAACGGAAAATAATAGAGTAAAAAATTGAGATATTTTAGCACTTAACTGATAATCGAAAGTAATGTTGATGATAATACATAGAATAAATACCCCAATGAAAGCTTCAATTCCTCTAGAAAGTTTTGGTAAGTGTGTCTTTGTATGTAACAGTGATTTGGTAAATAAACCAATAAAAACTGTAATTAATGAAGCAAAGGATGGGATTAGATAGTTTAAGTAAGCTATATTAGGCCATAAAAATTCAAAAGTTATTCCTTTAAAACTAGCATAGCTAAGTGTTACAAAGAAAATATACAAGATGTAGTATAAATATACTTTGTCCTTAACTGCTAGAAATATGAAAAAATTATAAAAAATCATTATCAACATTAGCCCAAAATATAAGCCTAATGCGATATCAATTTTATTTTGTTTTTCAGCTAATAAGTTGAAGGGAGCTATGGAAAGAGGTACTCTTAGGTTAAAATTACTCTTTAACCTAAAATAGCAATTGTATTTTCCTTTTGGTAATGAGAAAAGATATTCTCTAAATTCTACTTCTCTTTTAT
>CAYYNF010000392.1:0-1765 GCA_964472695.1 uncultured Flavobacteriaceae bacterium | reverse complement strand
CTCTCAACCTGCCTTTACTGACTAAAGCGTACCAATACACCAACCCATTACCTATATCAACAAAACCAAAACGACTCCCTTTTCCCCATGCCTCATTCAATTCGTTTTGATATTGCACTGGCAAATCAAACTTCAATACTCCTCTCCAACATAACTGGCCCGCTTCTCTTATTCTACTAGTGGAAAACAATTTGTTTCTAACTAAAGATTTTATTCCGTCTGCTGCAATAAGGCACTCTGTTTCATGTCTGGTTCCGTCTTCAAAATTTAGGCTAATAACACCATTATAGTTTTTTATATCTTTTAATTTTTTGTTAAGAAATAATCGGTCTTCTCCTAAATTATTGACTAAGGTTTTTTGTAAATCCCCCCTATGAATGGCGAGATTCTTTACACCATACTTTTTTTCAAAAAACTTTAAATCAACCTCTGATACCTTATTAAGGCTAGAGTCTGTTATCTTCATAGATGATATAACATTCCCTTTTAACTCCAACGCATCTCTTAAATCAAGTTTATCATATACCTGCATGGCATTATTAGCGAGAATAATACCTGCACCAAGAGGCAATAATTGCTCAGACTGCTCCCATACTCTAACATCAAAACCTTTCTTTTCTAGTGCTATTGCAGATGTTAATCCACCAATACCTCCTCCTAATATATCAACGACTCTCTTCAATTTTATAATATCTTAACTCAACAAAAACAGGGTAATAATCGTAAAAAATAAGATAAAAAAACACAAAAAAGCCAATTTATACAACAAAAACTATATCATTAATTCGGAATTGTTTAGAAATCCTGATAATAGTAAGATTTTATTGCACAAAATGGCTTAAATTAAATATACTCTTTTACTTATCTTGTATTAACATTTCATTAGGATCTACTTTTCTTGATGTTCTCAATAAATTGGCACTTGCTCTAGCTAAGAGTTTATTTTCTTTATTAAAAATTTCACAACTCACATTTGCTTGGTTCATCCCTTTCCCATTAAGTTTTGCTTTTGCATATATCTCATCATTAACAGGAGTATTTGAAATATAATCAATATTTAAGTTTAGAGTAACATAAAAATAACGTTCTTCTTTAAACGTATAAACAACACTTGCCATCACATTGTCTGCTATAGAAGACAAAACACCTCCGTGTACTATCCCTAAAGGATTAGACATTTCTTCTCTAACAAAGTAAAACATTGTTAATTCACCTTCTTTCACCGCTCTTACTTTTCCTCCTAACCATTTGGAATAGTGTAATTCGGGACGATATATACCAATAACTTCAGACATAATTATTTAGGCTTTTTTATTAATTAAATATTTTACCATATTTCTAACAAAGACTTTGGAAACAAACTTATGTGGGTATTTAATAATAGCAAAATATATTTTGCCTAATAAGTTATTGATGCAAACAGCAGTAGTAATGAAAACTTGTTTTTGATTTTGAACTTCTTTGAACATTAATGAAACTCTAAAATTGAGGTGTTTATCATCAGTACCCATTATTATTTCATTTTCTTTTTTTGCTGTAATTTCAAAGACTCCATAACTCTCTCCTGGCTCAAACCCCACTTTATCCCACTCAGGTACAGAAGCATTTTCGGTATGTACTTTTAAACCTAACCTTTTAACCAATTTATCTCTAACAATCATTGCTTTAACTACCCAAGTGGGGGCAGAATCAAAAAAACTCCTTGCCACATCTTCAACCGTCAAAGGTGTAATTTTATAAAAGTCACCTTGATAAGTGTCTGTAT
>CAYYNF010000391.1:0-1768 GCA_964472695.1 uncultured Flavobacteriaceae bacterium | reverse complement strand
GTATCTAGATAATCCTGATAATGAAAAAAAAATCATGAAGGAGTATTTTAAACCATCATCAGGTAGTGTAACACCAAGATACTATAGTTCCGAAACTTTTAAAGATTTATTAGTTGAATTTACTGAAAATCTCATGAATAATCCTAGTGATTTTATGAGTGAACACAACACTAACACTTTTTTCTATAAGGGAGTTCATATCCATTTTTTTGAAGTATATATCAATCAAAAAATTGAGAACTTATTAGGTTCAACATCGGATCCAGAAACTGATATTGATAAAAAAATTAAGACTAATATTGAAAAACTACTCAAAAAGATAGCACGATATTCGGAGACAAGTTTTGAATCAATTGATGAAGTAGCTAATACTACTGAGGAATCAAGACGTTTACGCTCAATGATTTCTAACTATATAGAAAACAGTAAAAGGGATACCAAAACCAATACATTACTTAAAGAAAGCTCCGAACAACTTACCTCTCCACACCCTCCCCTCTTAGTCCGAACTCTAGATATGGGAAGAGATACATCTTCACAACTGTTAGAATACATACGATGTTTTGAAGAAAATCCCGAAAATTACAATAAAGAAACTGCTCAACAAGTTAAATACCATAAAGAACGACTAGACACATTTGCATCAGAGTTACTTGATGAATTATTTTTCAACAATGAAGAATCCTCTATAGAACAACTTGAAAATTCAGTAGCTCTTAAACAGCTCTATACGATCTCACTTATTGATATTCACGATTATCTTCTATACATAAAAGAACATGGAACTCAAAATAAAACTCTAGCCAGTAAAGTAGATCTGTTGTTTCATCAGCTTACTATATTAAGTCCCTATACCGAAGATAAACGTAATAAACTCGAATCTAGTATTAACAATACAGCAAATGAACTAATCTTTAATACCTGTATGAAAGACTACTTCGAAAAAGGAATAATACCTCCTATATTTTTCGAGTATTTTAATGATCTTAATTTAATAAATTACCTAAATGATACTGAAAGAGACTATCAATATCAAGAAACTGCTAGAAACATATCTCTTTTTAAAGAGAATTTGAATAGACGAGGACTTTTAGGAGATGAGGATCATGAAGATGACCTAGATTTAGAGGATCAGGTATTCGACTGTATAGACACTCTTGGAAAAGAATCTGAATTATATTCTTTCTTACAAAATCATGAAGATAAAGTATGGGGGAATTATAAAACTAATATGAGATCTCTTGTTAAAATGTTCAAACTTTCTGATGAAGAATTTTCATCTATTCCATTAGCGTTACAAGAAAAAATACAGAAATTTAAAGATGATTTAGGTATAACACCTGAGAACATTGACGAAAAGATAAATGCATATAAGCAACAGGCTAAAATGGAAGCTGATACTATTAAATATATTGAAAAAGGGTATACAGGTAGCTTAGGCGATGAGTTATCTTTCGTAAATCTAAGTTACATTATCAAGGTATGTTCTTATATAGAAAACTTAGATAAACGTATCCAAGAATCACCAGAAACTCATGGGTTACCTAAAAAACTTACACATAAATTAGCGAAACTGAAAAAACACCTTAAATCCGAAAATATTCTTCCTGATTTTTATAGAAAGATATTTAAGTCAGATGATATATTAAAAAACTGTTTGACAGTACTTAATGAAACTAATAAATTCCCTCAATTTCATAAAGATCCTATTAAACAACATCAAATAGAAAACTTACTTATTGAGCAACTAATAGTACGAACTAAATCC
>CAYYNF010000390.1:0-1769 GCA_964472695.1 uncultured Flavobacteriaceae bacterium | reverse complement strand
AAAATTAGCCTTTTTTATTTAAGTGTGTACTTTGCCTCTTGAATCCAAGAATTAATTTACGCCACTTTCGTGGAATGAATTCGTGCCGTTAACGTCAGTATCTAGCGAATTTTCCCTTTTTTGAAATATACAGAATGCATGTTTATGTAACTATTATTCTTTTTGTCTATTGTTATGTTTTTAGCGTATATTTATACAAAGAAAGATATAGTATAAATAAACGGAACAAAGAGCTGTTTATTTGGATATTACTTTACAAGTTATAATTAACTCGAATAGTGGTCTGAAATAGTAGGGGTATTATACTTTACGTTATGACATCTTAAATAGTCAATCATTCAATTGTAAATTGAACAACCTTTCTTTAATCTCTAACCCTTAATTTTCTTGCCACTAAGTAGTATTGAGAGAGTAGTCAACAAAATGGCTGCAAAGTCAAAAAATAGAAGGAAAGTTACGCCTTTTGTATTATTTTCGTGCTTTTGCTACGAATTTATTAGAAAAAGTGGACTGTTTATTTTACATAAGTATTTTTGGACGACTACTTATCTTTTAGTATTTAGACAAAAAAGAAATAACAGCAGCTTAGGTGCTGTTATTCAATTTCTACCAATAGAGCTAAATGGTTATACATTTAAAAGGACTTTCAGAAATAAGAGGCATTGCAGCACTCTTAGTACTTGTCTCTCATATCGATCAGTTTCATGAAGTTTTAAAACTTAAATCAATCGGTATTTCTAACACCGGTATAGCAGGACATGCGGTAACTATATTTTTTACATTAAGTGGTTTTCTAATAACTCATTTACTTCTTCTTGAAAAGGAAAAAACTAAGGGGGTCGATATTAAAAAATTTTATATTAGAAGAATATTAAGAATTTGGCCAGCATACTATTTGACAATATTATTTAGTCTAACTCTTATCTTTATTGGATTTTTCGATCTCCCTACATTAAACAAACTAATGATTAGTTTAGGTGGTTATATCCTAATAGTCCCTAATATACTTTACACCTTTGGTTTTACTTTAGCAGGAACAACACCATTATGGTCGATAGGAGTAGAAGAACAGTTCTATCTCATTTGGCCTATAATCGTAAAAAGGGTATCAAAACTTAAAACTATTTTATTAGCACTAATTGTGTTCTATGTTATCATAAAGTTAGCCATATACTTGATTCACCCTACTGGAGCTGCCTACGCATTAGTTAAATTGACTAGATTTGATTGTATGGCTTTTGGAGCTTTAGTTCCAATATTTGTAAATAAGGGGTGCAAAAAAATCTTTTCTTTTATTTATCACCCTTTAACTCAGCTAGCATCTGTTACCATTTTAGTATTTCCTTTCTTTTCTAAAGTACATTTTATTGCTAACATAGAAATTGAAATTTATGCTATTGCTAGTACTATTTGGGTTACAAATGTTGCATTAAATTCCAAAACTATTATTTCTATCAAATCTTCAATTCTTAGGTTCTTTGGAAAAATATCATATGGAATTTATGTTTATCATCTTGTAATTATATATATAATAGGCTCCTTAGATTTAAACCTAAACACTACAGCGTCTTATTCAATCGTACTTTTAGTAGTGTCATTATTTGCTACATTCTCATATTACTTCATAGAAAAAAAGTTTATTAGCTTAAAAGAATCATATTCAATTATTAAATCCCATGCTTAAAAGTTGGTGATAAAGTATAGAGCAAATAGGGCGTTCAGTGGTTTATGAAAGCTCCCTATAATTTACCAATACCGCCAAATTGAAA
>CAYYNF010000389.1:0-1782 GCA_964472695.1 uncultured Flavobacteriaceae bacterium | reverse complement strand
TACATGCTTATTTTGATTACACAACATTTTTTTGAAGTTTTTTTTTGAGAAAAGTTTTACCCCCCTTACCTATTGATTTTTAATGACATTACAATTTTATTTTAAATCTTTCTTTACACGACCTCTTACCAAGTTAACTTAATACATATCAATTTTCACTTGAAAAACAGTAAAGACCTTGCCCCTCCCTCAACAAAACACTGACTTTTTTTGTTCAACTTAAAAATAAAAAACTATGGAAGAAGGAGTAGGTTATTTAGTTGGTTCAATTATATCTGCTTTAGGAACAGTTGCTATTCCTATTGGAGAAGGGATCGGAAATTACACTAGAGGAAATAACACAAATAGTAACGGACAAATAAGCTCCCGCTTAAAGGGTTTATTTAAACGAAAAAGTAAAGCTTAAAAAGAAACTGAAAGTATATATAGTCAAATGGAGGATTTTGAAAAAGCAACAAAACAACTAGAATCATTGATTGTTTCTGAAGAAAACCCTTCACATAAAACACAGCTCGAAAAACAATTATTTATATTAAAATACAAGCACCTAGAAAGAAGTAAGGAACACCCTTTCTTTGCTAGTACACCCAAGAAAGTTGATGAATTAATCGAAGAAGCCAATGAAAAAGGTATTGACCTAAATAGCGAAGTCGCTAACCTCAACCAAGAACTACAAAGAAGTCCTGAGCAAAATATTGGAGATTTTGAGACTCCAACTATTACACATACTAGTAGCACTTCAACTAATGCAGCTCCGAAACTACAGCGTAACAGAAGCAAACAACATACACCATAACTCTAATACAAAAAAAACATTTAGGGCGAATTGCAATTCGCCCTAAATGTTTTTTAAGAAGAACAAATAATTAAGATTCTGCTTCTAAGTTTATCATTTACTCTATCCCCTTAGTAGTGCAAAATAAATAGAATATCGCATATTAATTGGATTATGTAATGATAATCACCTATAAGTCCAATTTATATATTTTAAAGTTAACCTATTATTTATCCACAATATGCACTTCTCTTTGCGGAAATGGAATGCTAATACCATTAGCTTCTAAACGTAACTTTGCTTCCTCTAAAGTATAGAAATGTACTGACCAATAATCCTCTTTGGCAGCCCAAAAACGCAAAGACAAGTCTACAGCACTATCTCCTAAATTAGAAACTACTACTTCTGGTAAAGGGTCTTGTAAGACCTCATCTTGTTCATTAACTAAATCTAATAAAATGTCTTTTGCTTTTTTGATATCACTATCATAACTAACACCAATAGTCATAAAGTTCTTTCGAATAGGTTCTGCACTGTAGTTTTTTATCGTATCGTTAGATATTTTCGAATTTGGAATGATCGCTAATTGGTTCCCTATAGTATTAATTTTTGTAGTAAAAATAGAAATCTCTTTAACCGTTCCTGTAATACCTTGAGCTTCTATAAAATCCCCAATTTTAAATGGCTTAAACACCAATATAATAACACCTCCTGCGAAATTAGACAATGACCCCTGTAAGGCTAAACCTACGGCTAAACTGGCTGCTCCTAACGCCGCAATAAGCGAACTACTCTTAACTCCTAACTGCGTTATAACAATAACAAAAAGAAATGCCTTAAGTCCCCAATTTAACAAATCAGCAACAAAACGCTCTAAAGTTTCGTCATAGTTAGCTTTCTGAAAATACCTTGCAACTATTCTATTTATGAACTTTATAATACGCCAACCTAGAAATAAGATAATAGCTGCTGACAAAATATTAATACTATAGTCCATAAAGAAGTCT
>CAYYNF010000388.1:0-1783 GCA_964472695.1 uncultured Flavobacteriaceae bacterium | reverse complement strand
ATGCTGTAGTTACCTGATTACATAAAGCTAAGTTATATTCATAATACGCATATTCTGGGTGGTAATACATTAAGGACTGTGCCCAAGAATCCTGCCAAATACTTGGATCTACCAAATCACTTACATTTGCTAATTGGTGAGGTTCAACTAAAACTTGGTCTAAATCTAAAACTTCTTCATCTGTAAATAAACCTTCAATAATTTCGGGAGAAAAAGTTACTTGATCTAACGCTATTTCATGTCCGTCATCATCTGTTTCGTATACGATTTCTTTAATTACTTCGATAGGAACAAAAGCAATAGTCCCTTCTTGATCATAATAATGACCCGTTGCAATAGACGAGTCATTTTGAGGATGATAAGGATTTCTCCAGCTTTTATAATCCCCTGCATGGTTGGCACTGTATAGTTCATTATGCTCACTAAAAATATTTAATGGCATATTATCTACATCATCTAAAACGCCTTCATTAATTTGACCCGTTGCAAAACCGTATTGCCCTTTGGGACTCATGTCATCTAAAATATTATTAGTAATGATCGCACAAGAAATTGAATTTTCATTCAAATCCGTATCCTCCTCACAAGGTGCGTTACAAGCATCTATTGCTGCATAAAACTGTTCTTCAAATACTTGTTCTAATCGTTGTTCCTCATTGGCTAATTCATCGCTAGATAAATCATCAAAAATGCTGTAATCAAAGTTTTCAAAAGCTGTGTCTACATAAATTTGTATAGCTTGAGTTGTGGTATATGGTATCCCTGAATTATCATGACCTAGTACATAAGCGACACACTCATCGCAAGAAGTAAAACATCCCTCAATAATAATTTCGGGCACAAAATAAGGATCATCAATATTATTAAAACACACATGCTCTTGATCTAATAAAGCGGCTATATAATCATCGGCTGCATTATTTAGTTCCTGTTCATCTACTGTTAATTTTTTATAAACTGAGTAATTTCCTCTTGGAACACGAATATCAGTAAACTTTATGTTGTCGTTAACCGAAAGGTTCATTGCCTTTGTTTCGCTAGCTAACAAATTGGCTTCTTTATCTCTTATTTCAAAATAAGCATTGGCTGAAATAGGAGTGCTAAATACTGCCTCTGGATCATCTTCGTTACATTGTACTTGATATTCACCTAGTTGCTGGTTAGAATAAGTAAACCCATAATCTAAATCCTCTGGGTTTAATTTAGATGCTGAAAATTCAGTAACATTATAACTATTCCCAAAAGTACCCGTAGCCTTTTTTACATTTAAATCCTGTGTGTATTCATCTAAAATACTTGCTGAAAGTTCTTCGTGTAAAACTGATGATTCTTCATCTTCTAATGGAAGTAAAGCTTCTGGTGAGGGTCCCATTAAAGCAGTGGCAATCGTTCTTCCTTGTGGATCAATGTAAGAAACACTTACTTGATTATTAGGATCTATTACTAAATTCTTTTTATAATGTAAATAATTACCTACCGAGTAACCAAACAGCCTGTTAAGCTCTTTTTGGTCATTAGGAGTACCATAGTAATACTCCATCTCATGTCCCTCTCCTAACTGATGTGTTTTTCCTACACCACTTTTTCTACTAATTCTGCCTGTATTATCTGGAGTATATTCTATTTGTGAAAATGGATACCCATTAGCGCTTGGTATATAACCTTGGTGTGTTAAATCTACTTGATTATTATCAGAATAATATTGAGCAGCACCCGAGTTGGTACTCATTATTTTTTCTTCGGTAGACTCATCTAATTCATTTTCATCGTCTTCATCAAAATC
>CAYYNF010000387.1:0-1790 GCA_964472695.1 uncultured Flavobacteriaceae bacterium | reverse complement strand
AAGTTTATGCTTCGGTCATCATTTAAAACCGAATTCCAAAAAAAATCATTGGATTTTGGGAAAAGCTTATTTGATAGCTTACTTAATATTTTTGCTATAAATGTTGAGAAAACATCTTGTTTTCTATTTATTCCAATAAAAAAAACCTCATGAAATTCTTTTTTAAACTCTTGATCTAATTGATAAGTCCAGTCTTTATTTATAAAATGAATGACATAACAATTAAACTTATTTCTTAGACTGTAGAGTTCTTTTATTAATCTAGGATTCGAAGATAAACTAGAGGTTGTAATAAATAATATGTTAGACTTAGTACTACTCAAATTTACTATCTACCCAGTAAGGCATTTAATCGTTTTTTAAATGTTTTAGCGAATTTCCACCCAAAAACCTTTGCTAGAGTTTGTATCAGTCGTCCACCGATGATAGGCATAAAATTAGTGCCGCCTAATTTTTCTAATTCAATAAATGTAATTTCATGAAGATCCTTATATTCAGGCCAAGCATCAACACCTATTGTTTTATATTGAATGGCAAAAGCATTTTTATATTCTTGTGTTGATGCGAACTCTTTTAACTGAGTTCGCTTTGATTCCAAAGCCTTAATTTGACTCTCAAAATGATGTCTCTTTTTTCCAGCAGATATATTAGTACCACCCACAAACTTCCGGTAATAATTCAAAGCGTTCTGTGCATAACAGATTCCAGATGATTTCATTACAACCCTTGCAAAAAACTCTCCATCTTGATCCTTAGTTAACGATTCATCCCATGGCCCCACTTTGTCAATAATAGACCTTGGTGTAAGCCATGCATTTGTTTGAATCATATTATTTCTCTTACCATCTGCTCCCCAAAGATTCAATAAGAATTTTTCTGGTTGATTAATATCAAAAAGAAACTCCTGATCATTTATTATGTTTTCGTTCTTCTCACTATAAAAATGTGCTGTACTACATACTGCTACACAATTTGGGTTTTCCTTGAGTAAGGATACTTGCTCTGCTAACTTATTTTCACTTAAAATATCATCGGCATCTAAGTACTGAATGTAATCACCTTTAGATAAGGAAAAGCCATAATTACGTGCTGCACAAGCCCCTTTAGAGGGATTTGCATACCATGTAAATCGAGGATCTGTCTGATTATTTAAAAAATCTAACGTGTCAGAATTACTATGATCATCAACTAAAATAATTTCGAAGTTGTCATGTTCCTGACTATACAACGAGCCAAGAGTTTCCTCTAAATAAGGTAGCGAATTAAAACAAGGGATTATTATACTTACAAAATCTCTCATTATAATTCTTTCATTAATTTAGCTGGAACTCCTCCTACTACTGTATTAGATTTTACGTCTTTAGTAACAATTGCGCCACTAGCAACTACCGCTCTCCTACCAATTTTAACTCCTGGTAAAACAGTTACATTAGAACCGATCCATGCCCAATCTTCAACAATTATTTCTCCTGTAGATAGACCGCCTTTCCAAGCCGGTTTTTCTAGATCAGCATATCCATGGTCATGAGTATAAAAGGTGCAATTCGGTCCAATAGCTACTTCCTTACCTATCGTAATATTGTCTTTTAAGTCTAAGATGGTATAATCTGCAATATGGGTTCCACTTTCTATACGTAATTTCCCTGTAGGTGCTCCTTCTCTAGAAAATATACTGCAGTAAGTCTGTATTTGAACATTATCTCCGATAATCCAATCACTTTGAATGTAACACCTAGTATTATTACCAATGAACAGATTATCACCTGCTACTAAATTACACCCTTTAGATG
>CAYYNF010000386.1:0-1793 GCA_964472695.1 uncultured Flavobacteriaceae bacterium | reverse complement strand
AATTTGAACCCCGTTTTTTGACCATATTGGCGAATTTCGGGGTTTTTTATTGCTCCAAAATACAACGAACCCCTTGTATTTACAAGGGGTTCGCATTTTTCTGAATATGCCTATTAAAAATAGATCACTTTTTAGAATTAGTTAGCATATCCACACCTAGCTTCAACCAACCCAAGGTGTATTAATTGAAAATAAAATGTTTCTCTACACCCTGATGATCAACAAATGTAATCATTGTATTTTCATGATCAGACTTAGCACCAACAATTTTTTTCACATCATTAATAGAATACACCTTCTCCCCATCAATCTGCGTAATAATTAACCCCTCAACACCGTATCTTTTTAATCGAGTACTGAGTGCTTTTGTAATAATCACCCCATGTTCTACCCCTCGTTTTTCAAGCTCATCATCAGATGCTCTCCCCACTTCAATACCAATATTTTCCAGTATAAATCTTTCATAAAGACCTAGTGTAACAGGAAGATGTATTGTACTACCATTTCTTACGACATGCACCTCAATGATATCATCAGGATGTTTACTATTTACATAACCCGTAAGATCTGAAAATTTACGCACTTTTACCTGATCCACCCCTATGATAACATCTGCTTTTTTCAAACCTGCCTTATCAGCCCCACTATCAGAACCTATACTCGACACTAATACGCCTTGTATAAAATCAATATTAAGTTCCTTTGCTGCAGCCTCACTTAAAGTAGCTCCTGCAATACCAAGAATAGCCTTTTGCACATTACCATACTCCAAAATATCTTCTACAATTTTATGAGCATTATTTGAAGTTACAGCGAAACCATAACCTATGTAGCTACCTGTTTGAGAACTTATAGCAGTATTAATACCTATAAGCTCACCATAGGTATTCACAAGAGCTCCACCACTATTACCAGGGTTAATTGCAGCATCCGTCTGTATAAACGACTGTATTTTATTATCCCCATCATTAAGATCTCTTGCCTTAGCACTAATAATACCAGCAGTTACTGTTGAAGTCAGATT
Source organism: uncultured Flavobacteriaceae bacterium (assembly GCA_964472695.1). Taxonomy (GTDB): domain Bacteria; phylum Bacteroidota; class Bacteroidia; order Flavobacteriales; family Flavobacteriaceae; genus Aquimarina. The sequence continues at coordinate 769 of CAYYNF010000386.1, read as the reverse complement.
AAAAGGATTCCCTACAGCAAGTACCCACTCCCCTACTTTTGTATGATCAGAGTTCCCAAAAGGCAGATAAGTGAGTTGTTCATTTTCAGGATTAATTTTAAGTAATGCTATATCCGAATCAGAATCTTTACCAATAATCTCAGCATCATAAGTTCTTCCGTTATTTAGGGTGATTTTAATTTCTGACGTCCCACTTATAACATGATTATTCGTAACAATATAACCATCTTCGCTAATAATAACTCCTGAACCAGCACCTACAACTGATTTTTCAAGCCCTCCCCTATTTGTAGGGTTAAACAAATCGAAAGGATGCATGGCTCTGCGATAAGTAGATACATTTTTAACGTGTACTACAGCATTAAGAGATTTTTCAGCAGCTACTGTAAAATCTACACCACTACCACTCGTTGATAAAGGTGAATACCCTACAGGCTGCAATGGGATTGTGCTTTGTTCTTTTATAATAGTAGTCGACGGAGTATTAACATTAAAATACTGTTGCACTCCAACAACAGCAACACCTCCAAGTATTGCTATTGATAGCATTGAAAAAATATTTTTCATAAAAAGTGTATTAAAAAATTATCAGGGTATCTAAATCACCCCTGTAAATAAGACCACTTTTTCAAAAACAATACCAAACTTAGAAGATTAAACAGATTATTTAAAATAAAAACCTCTTCAATTAGATGAAGAGGTTTTTAAAAAATCTGCGGAGAAAGAGGGATTCGAACCCCCGGAGGTGTGACCCTCAACAGTTTTCAAG
>CAYYNF010000385.1:0-1795 GCA_964472695.1 uncultured Flavobacteriaceae bacterium | reverse complement strand
CAAATCCCATCTCTTAAATCATGAATAATGCTATTTTTCTTATAGTCATATTCCATCAAAGCAAACTTATCATTAATATACGCCTTATAAGTATTAATTCCCGATTCTGCATCCTTAATCTTCAAACGTAATTGCTCGTGAGTTTGCCATAATTTTCCTTTTTTAAAATTTGATGTACTAATCGTGGGCTGTAAAGTATCAGTACACAACCTAAAATTCCCAAAGTTCTTAGTCTTGGCTTGCATCGTACTACCAATGATCTTGTTCCCTACATAACTACAATATTCTTCTTGACCTTCAGTATAGTTTCCAATATATGTACGGGGAGGAATCTCATTCTCAAACTTAAAATTCAACTCCATACTCTTATGTAAAGGTGTTGTATTTTCATGAATATGTATATCATAAATCCCCTCCTTCTCTATATCTACAACGACTGGCTCATACAAAGCATTTCTAGGAACAATTAATTTGCAAAAATCATCCTCGTAAACAAACTCTTCACGATCTATAAACTTAGTAGTATTTAAAGGTAAACTATCTTGAACACGCAATACTGAACGCACTCCCTCTATTGGAATACGAATATGCTTTTTATTCTCTGCGATATCTTCAAGATATACATCTACTACATAACTCATACTATCTTTAACCTTCACCACTCCATCTCCTACAGCCCTATCAAAAACACTTAGAGGGTTATTCTCTGGAATAAACAACTTGGTTATACGGCTTTTATGTCTCTTATAATAAGCATAATCGATTAGGTAGTTGATATAACGTGTTTCCGAAAAAGAATAACGATCCATCTTAAGACTAAAATTTGGAGTACCATTTAATTTAGTAGAAATACGGTATACGCCATTACGATTATTTGCTGCATCCTGACGATCGAACACTGAAAGTCCTACCCCCACTGGACCATTTACCTCAACTTGCTTACAATTCAGCACACCTGATTCATCTAATTCCGTTTTTAAACGATATGGAGCATTTTGCTTATTAATCTGGGTAGTATCCGAAAGAGGATATAACCAAACACTAGTTACCTTCGGTTCTCTTGAATCAGGAACATCGATATTAAAAAGTAAAGGGTTCATTGGACGCTGCTGTTCATCACGAATCTCAAAATGTAAGTGAGGACCTCCTGATCCACCTGTATTCCCACTATAAGCTATGAGATCACTTTTAAGCACTGTAATCTCATCTTTTTTAGGAAATAACTCTATGGTATAAGACTCTTTTTTGTATTGCCTTTCTTTAACATACGCTTCGATCTCTGGGGAAAATTTCTTAAGATGTGCATAAACTGTAGTATATCCATTAGGATGCTTTATGTACAAAGCTTTTCCGTAACCAAAATGAGAAACCTTAATGCGACTAATGTAACCAGTAGCACTAGCACAAACATCTAAACCTTGTCTTCCTTGTGTTTTTATATCGATCCCTGCATGAAAATGATTACTTCTTAACTCCCCAAAATTCCCTGACAATACAATAGGAATATCTAAAGGATTTCTAAAATAATTTTCTTGACTCGTTAGTACAACACTGTTCAACAAAGACAGAATAATGAAAAGAACTCTATTCATTTTTATTTTTTTAATAATGTGATCGATATTAATAGTGAAAAAGTCAGTTATAAAACTTACTATAATAGAATCGCTATTTTACAACTCTTATAACAGACCTTAGCACGAATGTACTATGTTTATAAATGGTTCGCTAAGGTAAATAGGAATATTTTTGAGGCTACCCTCAACATCAAAAAGGTTGACACCTGACTCCTTTCAGT
>CAYYNF010000384.1:0-1804 GCA_964472695.1 uncultured Flavobacteriaceae bacterium | reverse complement strand
TGAGCCCTGATAATTTTATTCAGGACCCTTATAACACGCAAAGTTTTAACCGTTACAGTTATGTTTGGAATAACCCACTGAGGTATAATGATCCTAGTGGGGAGTTTCTTGTAACAGCTTTTATTATTGGGGCAGTTGCAGGAGCTTATTTTGGTGGATCTCAGGCGAACGGAACATATAATCCTCTTAAATGGAAATTAAATGCAACTACTGCTTTTTCTATGCTTTCAGGAGCTGTTATAGGTGGAATTTCAAGTGTTGCAGGAGCCGCCGCAGGAGCGGCTGCATTAACAGCTAGTGGAGTTACAGGAGGCATTTTAGGAGGTATTATCTCAGGAGGAGTTGGCGGTTTCGTAGGAGGTGGTATTTCTGGAGCATTTATGTCGGGGTTACCAGGAGGTAATGGTGACTTCTTTAAAGGAATGCTACAAGGAGCTGTTACAGGCTTAGTAGGTGGAGCTTTAATAGGTGGTGCTATTAGTGGAATTGGAGCTGCAATCAAAGGAAATAATATATGGAATGGAAAGGAAATCACAAAGGCTGTTACAAATCAACCTACAGGTAATAGTCTTTCTAAGATAAGTGAAAACTTAGATGAAAGTTTAGGTAATCAAACTACTAGTACGGAAATTAGCAATAATAATGGAATTACTAAGAGTACAGCTCCTCAAGGTATAAGTAATAAAATTAATAATGCTATACCTGACTCAGGACCGATTCATTATAAAAGTGATTATTTAAAGCCTCATGGGGTAGATGGAACTCATAATTGGAGTAGAACTTCTATAGAAATCGTGGCAGATAATGGTGTTATATTTCCAGAGTCTATAGGGAAAGATGGAATTAAACAAATATTGATACAACATGATGGAGTAAAGCATGGTGTCAAAGGGATATTCGAGTTAATAATTAGAGATAATGCTGTACATCACCAAAGGTTTATTCCAAATGGTGTAATCAATGGAATTCCCAATCAACCTTTTCAGCGATTACCTAAAGGGACATTTAACCCTATAAAATGGTGGAAATAAAAATAATTAAAATGAAATATTGGACAACAATTTTAATAGGTTTAGAAAAAAAATGGCTCTTGCCTAAGGATATGTTTAAATTTTTGAATCATGAAAACTTCTTATGCAGTGATGATGATTTAGCGAATTTGTATATGGCTTATGATCATTCAATTAAAGAGTTACTTAAGATAGTTAAACATAATGCTATTATTTATGGGGAGTTAAATTCAAATTTGAAAGATCTAGATTTTGATCTGTTATCTTTTGATCCTAAATATTTAGCTTACTGGGAGTATATTTTTTTAAAAAGCATTTCAAATAGTTCGAAAACTATCAAAGAAAAACTAAACGAAGTATCTATACTATTTACTGATTTTGATTATAAAGAAGAATGGAAGAGTTTTATCTATTATATGCCTGCTGAAACTAAAGATCAAATACTAGGAGATGAATATGTATATAGTCAATTATTAAAATATATTCGTGCTCTAGAAAGTAATTATCTTTAAGTTGTCTTATTATGGATAATGAAAAGCTCAGATAGTCCTAGTGTACACTAATTCGAGTTTCTAACTCGCACCCACTAACAGATTAAAAAACAAAAACTACCCCAACCCGAGGGTAGTTTTTGTGGTTATAGAGGTATTGTTGGGTATATAGTGAGGTGATGGGAAAATAGATTTCTACCCACGAAGATTTCGTATATTTACACAGAGACTATTTAGGAAGTATCAATGCCATTACGGATAGTGAGGGAGCTGTTTTAGAAGAAACCCATTACACGGCTTGGG
>CAYYNF010000383.1:0-1814 GCA_964472695.1 uncultured Flavobacteriaceae bacterium | reverse complement strand
GTACTACATTTATCTTTACTATAGATAGCGTATTTTGTAATAATTTGATGTTTCTGATAACCTTATCAAACTGATTTCTATGTGTAATACTAAGGAAACGTTCACGTTTAAGAGTATCCAAACTTACTGTAATATTGGTCACTCCTATATTCTGTAGTTGTTTCCAATGACGATCTAATAGGATACCATTTGTAGTGATAGCTAACTCCACCCCTAGTTGCTGTAATCCTATAATAATATCTTTGAAGTCCTTCCTGACAAAAGGTTCTCCTCCTGTTAATCTGATTTTAGTTACTCCATGTTTTACAAATAAACTTGCTATATCTATAACTTCTTGAGCAGTCATAATCGCTACCTTAGGGCTAAGTGTTACCCCCTCTAATGGCATACAATAATTACATCTAAGGTTACATTTCTCAGTAAGTGAAATTCTTAAATAGTTATGATTACGTTGATGAGCGTCGGTTAATATAGTTGAAGTAGTTACAAGCATTAATATTTTTTTTATTTCAAGGTTTTAAATGCATGTAGCAAGAAGGGAAAAAGTGCTTCCATAGATTCTTTAGCCCCGTTAGTAGACCCAGGAAGTGCCAATACAATACTTTTATTAAGTGTACCTGCAACACTTCTTGATAACATAGCATAAGGAGTACGATTTTGTCCATAACTACGCATAGCTTCTTCTACTCCTGGTAAACGTTGTTCTAATAATGGAGTTATAGCTTGTGGGGTTACATCTGTAGAAGAAAGTCCTGTTCCTCCTGTAAATATAATCAATGGTATTGCTTGCTTACTTAATTGATCAAGTTTATCCTGTATCATTAGAATATCGTCATTAATAATACCATATTCTTTTATTTTTATCTTTTGATCATTAAGTTTTTGGGTAATTATTTTTCCTACACGATCTTCTTTTTCCCCCATTAAAATACTATCAGAACAGACTATTACAGCTGCACTTAGATTATTTGCTTTTTGACCAAATGAGGACTTCCCTCCTTCTTTACTTATTAATTTTATATTATGAATTTCAACCCCCTTATCTACAGGCTTCAGCATATCATACATAGTTATTGCAACCACAGATGCTGCATGCATCGCTTCTACCTCTACTCCTGTTTTATAGATCGTCTTTATTGTTACAATAATATCAATATTCTGGTTACTAATCTTGTATTCAACATGAGTGTATTCAATAGGTAAAGGGTGACAGTCGGGAATCATATCGCTCGTACGTTTTGCTGCAAAAAGCCCTGCTGTTTTAGCCATCTCGAAAACATCACCTTTAGGAATCTGTTTATTAATAATGGCCTCTATAGTTTTTAAAGAACTAACTTTTACAGTTGCTTGAGCAATAGCAGTTCGTAAACTGCTACTTTTATGAGTAATATCTACCATCTATTTACATACTTATTACTCCCAAATATACAATGAAAAAAATAGGTAATAGTGATGTTTGATAATGTGTATGAGAAATTTTTATAGTTTTTGGAAAATTAAGTGATACGGAAGTCCACATGAAAAGATCCGTGTGAGAGTGGGTTTCATAATTTATAACGATGAATATGTACAATTATAGATCGTAAACGAAAAAAGAGGATCTATGATCCTCTTTTAAACTTGCATGATAACTTAACTTGAAAATAATTTGAATAAACTATTCTTCATACTTCCAGTAGCAATATAAGTCTTGTTTATCTTAATATTATTACTATTTGTTCTGTTTTAAGTAGTTTACATTTCTTTTTCAGTAAATCTGCTATTTTATTAAAAATCAACTATTTTTTTATGATTTTTTTCAAACAGCATTGTTA
>CAYYNF010000382.1:0-1816 GCA_964472695.1 uncultured Flavobacteriaceae bacterium | reverse complement strand
AAGTTAAATCCTTTTGTTCTTTTAATAATACTATTCTTGTTCGCCAATCAAGCTATTCCAGCCTTGTGCTTGCATTGCTACTTTTTGATTAGCTCTTGTAATAAGGTGTATCCCTTCGCTTTCTTGTGTCATGTGTCCTATAACAGTAAAATTAGGGTTGGCTTTTATCTTGGGGTAGTCTTCTTGTTTTATGGTAAAGAGTAGTTCATAATCTTCTCCTCCGTTTAAAGCCACTGTAGTACTATTTAATTCAAACTCCTCACAAACGGATATTAGTGTGGGGTCTAGAGGTATTTTCTCTTCGTAGATATTTGCTCCTGTTTTTGAATGTTTACATAAGTGCATTACCTCTGATGAAAGTCCGTCACTAATATCAATCATACTGGTAGGCTTCACTTCTAAGGCTTTCAATAGATCAGGAATATCTTTTCGGGCTTCAGGTTTTAATTGTCGCTCTATAAGGTAAGTGTACATACTCAAATCGGGTTGAGACTGAGGGTTTACCTGAAAAACTTGTTTTTCACGCTCTAAGATTTGTAATCCCATGTAAGCAGCCCCTACATCTCCTGTTACCACAATAAGGTCGTTTTCCTGAGCTCCATCTCTGTATATGATGTCCTCTTGCTTAGCGTGTCCTAATGCTGTAATGCTAATCAGCATTCCTTTATTAGACGAGGTAGTATCCCCTCCTACCACATCAATATTGTATATTTTTGATGCAGTGTGAATTCCTTCGTACAATTCTTCTAGTGCTTCTAATGGAAAACGGTTGCTTACAGCGATAGAAACCGTAATTTGTTTAGGTGTAGCTCCCATAGCGTATACATCAGACAAATTCACCATTACCGACTTGTAGCCTAAATGCTTTAATGGCATATAGGATAAATCAAAGTGTACGCCTTCTACTAATAGGTCTGTAGTGATTATACATTTATTGTTTTCAAAATCTATTACTGCGGCATCATCTCCTATACCCTTGAGTGTGGTGTTGTGTTTTAGTTTGAAATTCTGAGTAAGGTGATCAATCAACCCGAACTCTCCTAGTTCAGATAATGAAGTTCTTGGAGTATTTTTATCTTCTATCATGTCGCAAAAGTACAAAGATCTACTTGTTTTTTTGAACTTGATCTATAAGTAATTCTAATGATAAAAGATCTAATTTCCCATCAGGCATTAACTCGTTACTTTTTTCGAAAGCTTTCATTGCTTCTTCGGTTTCAGTGTTATATAGTCCATCTATGACAATTTTATACCCTACACGGTATAAAAGCTTCTGTACTTCATATACTAAGGCTATGTAATTGGCTTTACTTTTAAAAGATAAAGTATAGGTGTTCAAAATACGGTTGCGGTATTTTTCCTGAGCTTCTTGTAGCTCTAGTTCTTCAAGTGTCTTATTACCTTTAATACTATTTTCGATCTCATCGTTAGAAGCTCCCTGAAGTTTTAACTTTTTAGAGTATTTTAAGGTTTCTTCTAACTTTAGTAATACAGCTTTTAATTTATAGTAATGGTTTATCGCATATTTCGTTTCAGCATTTTCATGCTCAGGACTACGAACATCTATTTTATATACACTCCACATCATTGTTATGTAGGAGTTTAGTTGTTCTAACTGTTCATAATATTGTATCAAAACCTTTGAGTCGAAATAATTGACATCAATATCTTTAGAAGCTTGTAGTAAATTATTAGGATTATGGAAGCGTTGATATTCTTTGTAGGTATTGTAGCTAAAGATGAGAACTATGGTGATCAATATGAGAATTAATATTCTTTTCATAAATTATAAAGGTTATAAACAAAGGTCTAAATT
>CAYYNF010000381.1:0-1833 GCA_964472695.1 uncultured Flavobacteriaceae bacterium | reverse complement strand
GGGAATGTACTTAGTGTAATTTCCGATGAAAAACTAGAAAATAATGGTATCTTTATAGCAGACGTTCTTACATATAATGATTACTATCCAGGCGGTATGTTGCTACCAAATAGGTATGGAAACTCCGCAGATTATAGATACGGATTCCAAGGTCAAGAAAATGATAACGAAATAAAAGGACTAGGAAATAGTTATGCATTTACTTTTAGGATGTATGACTCAAGGTTGAATAGATTTATGAGTCATGACCCATTATTCAAATCTTTTCCATGGAATTCACCTTATGCAATAAGTGAAAATAGATTAATTGAAGGAATAGATTTAGAAGGTGGTGAGTATGATTGGTTTATGCTAAGTCTAAAGGCAGGTATATTTGGAGAAAATGCACAACAAGTATTTAATGGTGTAGAGAAATCTGTTAGTAAAACCGTTGATGCTATTGCTTTTGTGGCTCAAAATCCAGGTAAAGCTATCAAAGGAGCAGGTAACTCTTTTGTAGGTAATTATCTTTTTGCTTTAGCACCTCCAGGAGGAGATGAAGAAATGATACTATTGGAATTAGATGCAAAGTTTGGTACATCTTTTATGGCTTCTAGGCAATCTTTTCAAGATGGTATAGCTGAATCTGCTGATAAAATTATGAACGGAAGCTTAGAAGATAGGTCGGAAGTTACTATGGATATTGTAACTGCTATTGTAGGAGAGAAAGGAATGACTCAGATCTTAAAAGTGGGTAAAGTAGCTATACTGTCTAAGTTACCTAAAAATAAGCTTATACAATATGTGGCAGGGGAACACCGATATCTATATACGACTGATAATTCAAGTAGAATAGTTAGGGCACAAACTGATAATCTACAACTAAAGACTCATCAAGGTAGGTTAAATCATAACCCTAATACACCAGGTAAATTACCTGGAGACCATGCAGGGCATTTATTTGCAGATTTATTTGGAGGAGATCCATCATTACAAAATCTAGTTTCTCAGGCAAGTAATGTTAATTTAAGTGTTTATAGGCGTATTGAAAGAATCTGGAAAAATGCAATTGATGCAGGACAAACAGTAGAAGTTGATATTAAAGTTAACTATGAAGGAAATTCATTAAGACCGAGTAGCTTTGATATAGAGTATAAAATTGATGGAGAGGTATTTACTCCCGATCGTATAATAAATCAAAATCCATAATTATGTTTGGAATTTCAAAAGAAGAGAAATTAAAAAGGAAGTTTGAAAATTTAACAAATTCAATGGTTTCTTTGGCCTTTGAGTATGTTAAAAATGATAAAAATAACGTAAATGGCATTTATATTTTTTGCTCGAATGAAGAAGACTTTCTTCATTTCAACGCTTTTTTTGAAATTGATGGAAGATTGTTGAAAAAACATAAAATTAATGAAACAGGAAGGAATTATGATGTTTCTACTAAAATGCAGAGTAATTTTTCAAGATATGGTACAGCAGATTTAAGGGTATTAATTGATTTATTCAAAAAATATGACAAAGAGTCACCAACTCTTATAAAGATGGAATACTTTCCTAAGACAGGTAAATTTGACTGTAAATTAAGTTACGAGTTATACTATTCTAATACAACTGAAAAAACGGCTCATGACATTGAGGAGCAGTGGTTCGAAGAATTGAAACAAAAAATAGAAACTGCATAGTATTAATTCGACCGCTCGGATATAGAACAAAGGTTATAGCGCAGTTTTGCAAACTGTGCTTACAACAAGTAAACATACAAAACTACCTTAGCAATAGGGTAGTTTTTGTGCTTTTAAGAATAGGCTTTTTTAGCATTAAAGTCACGTATAAGCGCATCAATAACCA
>CAYYNF010000380.1:0-1843 GCA_964472695.1 uncultured Flavobacteriaceae bacterium | reverse complement strand
AATTCGAGTTTTTAACTCATACCCACTAACAGATTAAAAAACAAAAACTACCCTAAACACAGGGTAGTTTTTGTGGTTATAGAGGTATTGTTGAGTGTATAGTGAGATGAAGGGAAAGTAGATTTCTACCCACGAAGATTTCGTATATTTACACAGAGACTATTTAGGAAGTATCAACGCCATTACGGATAGTGAGGGAACTGTTTTAGAAGAAACCCATTACACGGCTTGGGGCGAAATTGCCCAATATACAGATGCTAAAGGCAACGAAACTTTAGGTTACTACAGTATCTTAGGTAGAGGCTACACGGGTCATGAGCATTTTAACAGCGTAGGACTCATTCATATGAATGGTCGCATGTACGATGTGAAACTAGGACGTTTTATGAGCCCTGATAATTTATTCAGGATCCTTATAATACGCAAAGTTTTAATAGGTATAGTTATGTTTGGAATAATCCATTGAAGAATAGTGATCCTAGTGGGGAGTGGTTAATAGAGGCTCTTGTTTTTACTGCATTTCTTTATTTGAAAGGTGCTCATGATAACAAAGTACATAATAATGGTAAATGGGACTTTAATCCGTTTAATTGGAGTGATATCCCATCATTTTCAATTAATACAAAAACTAATTTAGAAGCTGATGGAGGTATGAATACAGATATAGGGATTGGTGTAACTCCTACTAACTCTAACACATCAATAAATATAGATATAGGTACAAATATAACTTGGAGTAATACTGATAAAGATAATAATAAAGATCAAGTTTTGGATTCTCCAGAATTAATAAAAGAAGCTGTTATTGATCCTTCAGGAACTAACAGGATTCAGAATATTCCTATACCTCCAGATGGAGATAAGAGAAATGGTAGTTACATGAGTTATTCCGCAGAATTGACTGTAGGTGGAGGTATAACTTATGAAATAGGTTTTGTAACCGATTCTAATGACGAGAAGGCATTCTTTTTTACATTTGCAGGTAACACTGGTTTGGGTGCAGGATATGGTTTCAACATAGGGCGTATAGAGCCAACAGGTAATCATTCTTTTGTTCTAGATGACTGGGCAGGAGAAGGAGGAAGTTATGATTTATCATTAGAAACCCCTTTCGGAAGCTGGGGATTAGGTAGAGCAGGGAATTTTGAAGATGATAAATCTTTCTTTAACGAAAGAAACTATTCTTTTCCTGATTTTAATTTAGGGAAAGGTGAAAGAGGTTATACTATAATACCTATTTCACATGGTGTCGCACCTAGCCCAAAATTTAAGGTTGGAGGGAAGATTTCACGATCAAAGACATACATATATAAATTGAAGCCATGGAAATAACGGTAGATCACATAAGAAACACATTTTCGATTTTTGTAGCTTGTATTGTCATATTTTTTATAATTCCTTCTTTCTTTAAAGAAGAAGATGACTTACAGGGATTATTAGGAAATATGCTAATAAAAGATTATCACGGTATTATAGAACATAAATTTATTGACTATGATAATCATGCTACTAGAACAATCGTATTAGAAAGAGGAAGTAATGTCACATTAAATTCAGAATTTTATAAATTAGTCGAAGTAGGAGATTCTATTTCAAAAAAAAAAGGAGACCATTTAATTTGGTTGTACAAAAAGCAAGATACTTTAAATTTTGATTATATAAAATGGATCGAAGATATTCGAAAAATAAGACGTATGAATAAATAGCATGATTGGACAGTAGAAGATGCTGATTGGTAAACATCCTACTAGTCCTAGTATACACTAGTTCGAGTTTTTAACTAGGATTCATTAACAGATTAAAAAACAAAACCTACCCTACATACAGGGTAGGTTTTGTCGTT
>CAYYNF010000379.1:0-1849 GCA_964472695.1 uncultured Flavobacteriaceae bacterium | reverse complement strand
CTACTAAAGATGCTGCCAATGGAGCTGTAGACGCTGCAAAAGATGCGGCTAATAGTGGTTCTAAATTACTTAATGACGCAGTAAATCATCATGGTCATTCTCACTAAAAGAGACTGTTAAATATAGATAACTAGGGAATCACTCTCTAGTTATTTCTATTTAAATACCTTGGTTTAAGTTTTTTCTGAAATATATTTCTCTTAACACTGACCAAAAATCGCCCACTTACAATAGAGATATTGCACCTCATCAAAATCCTGTACTTACTAAAAATAATACACCGAGACAAGTATGGGCTCTATTAAAAACACCCACGTTTTTATAAGAAGATCTCCCTAAACACTATATACACCCCTCACTCGATAGGTTACAAAATGAAAAACTTCCAAGTAAAATTAATTTACTTTAGAAGTTTATAAAATTGTACAACTAGGTATACCGAAACTAGTTTTATTGAATTTCATCATGGCCTTTCAATAATAGGCTAGCTGTTGCGGGATTGGTCGCTAATGCTACATCATATACATCACATAAACGCATTAACATAAAAATATCAGGCTCATGTGGATGCTTTTCTAAAGGATCCCTAAAGAAAATCACCATATCTATTTTATTTTCAGCAACTAATGCTGCAATTTGAGCATCTCCTCCTAGTGGCCCTGATTTTAAAGCATCCACCTTAAAACCCGCTTTAGTTGCCTTACTACCTGTAGTTCCTGTAGACACTAAATTAATATTGTTTCTAAGAATAAGTTCTTTGTGTGTATTTAAAAACTGTACCATTTCAGCTTTCTTACCGTCATGTGCTATAATAGCTATTGTCATATTTAATACAATGTTAATGAATAGAAAAATAGTTCATCTCACTTGAGAAGAATAACTATAGAGTAATTTACAATAAAAAATGGCTTATCTAAATTTAGATAAGCCATTTTTTGTTTTACAAACTATTAAAAAGTTGCTTCATTTTTTCAGACTCTTCAGTAGCCAATTCTAAGTCTACTAATATACGTCCACTATGCTCATCAGAAATAATCTTCTTTCTTGAAGCTATCTCTGCTTGTATCTGAGGGGGAATTGTGAAATATGATCCTCCAGAAGCACCTCTTTCAATAGGTACAACTGCCAAACCATTTTTTACATTTTCACGAATACGTGTATAAGCATTTACCAGACGCTCTTCAATAGCCCCTTTATACTCTTCCACTTTTACAAGTAAAACTTCTTCTTCTTTTTGTGTTTCATTCAAGATCTCTATCAGTTCAGCTTCCTTGTGACTAAGATGAAGTTTACGTTGCTCAATTCTTTCCTCTGTTTGAACAATAACCTCTTTTTTATGAATGATTTTAGCTTTAAGCTCCTTAATGTTCTTTTCTGCAAGTTCTATCTCTAAACCTTGAAATTCGATCTCTTTAGATAAAGAGTTATACTCACGATTATTACGAACATTATTTTGTTGGTCTTTATACTTTTCGATTAATTGATTTGACTCCTCAATAGTAATCTTTTTACCTTTTATAGATTCTTCAATATCAGACAATCCATCATTAAGTTTGCTCAATCTCTTCTCTAGACCAGCAACTTCATCTTTAAGGTCTTCAACCTCTAAAGGAAGTTCACCACGAATACTTCTGATTTCATCAATTCTTGAATGTATGAGTTGTAAGTCATATAAGGCTCTTAACTTTTCTTCAACGGTTACCTCTTTTTTTGCCATAATATTTTAAAAATATTTAATTGGGTTGGTGTTTATCTCAGATAAAACTATATTGTTTTGATTGTAAGCAGATGCGAAAATACTGATTTTTTTCCTAAGATAATCAATTATTAAATCTTTTGTATACTGTTC
>CAYYNF010000378.1:0-1852 GCA_964472695.1 uncultured Flavobacteriaceae bacterium | reverse complement strand
CACTTAGTTTACAACATAGTATAACTACAAATAACTTAATTTAGCTAATTATTATATGAAATAGTCGTTAAATTAAAAAGATAAATTATTCTCATTTTGAAAGTTCACTTCTTAACGACAGTATTCATATACAATCTTTTTTCAAAGAATTAACTTTAAATGTAAAATAAAGCGATTGTGTATTTATGCCAGATACTCACCAAACAACAGCTCAACAACTAATAGAAAAAGCAAAAAGAAACCTAGATTCATTGATTTTTGAGGTGGATAATATTCTAAGAGCTAATACTACCGAAGAAAACGAAGAACGATCTATAGAACTAACCCCTGAAGTTGCTACTGTACTAACAGCGTTAATTGGTTTAATGAATAGCGAACAAACTAAATATTTCGTTGATAGATATAAGGCGTGTAGTTTCACCAATGAAAGTGGTAATATGGAAAGTTTTGCAATAGATAGTACCATGATGCTAATAAGAGAAGGGGGGCCACAAAATGACAAATACCTGAATAGTATATCAAAGTTAATAGAACAAAGTAACAAGAGACCGCTACCAACTCTAGAAAGTGAATTAAGGCGTATACATCCATCGGATAATAGCTTAAGAATAGATCTTCTTCAAAGAATTCATTTAGACAAAAAACTTAAGGCACTAAACAGGGAAGAACTAACCCATTTATTAAAAAACTACGGCACACTTCGCATTTGTATTTATAACAGAGCTGGAGATAAAACATTAAATACCTCTTTATCTGACTACCTATTCGATACATTAGACTTTACACTACCCCAAGAAGATCAAAAAGAGGATGTATTATCTACAAACAAAGACCATAATTCTAATGTAATCAGTTCTGGAAGTAATTCTAGTAGAAGTCTCTCTGAAAGAGAACTTCAAAACCTTACTCAAGTTAGTGAATATACAAATTATCATAACAATAGAGAGCTGAGCAGATCTGGGGCAACAACACAGGGAACATCTAACAATCGTAATCTCGAGGGTATAGCACCTTTAACAGAAAGTAATAGCTCTACAAGAGAAATGGCTCAACCTAATACACGAATAGTTTCTCTTTCATCACAAGCTGGTATTAAACTGTTAGGTCTTCTTAATAGCACTAGTAGAGAAGAATGTGCTTTAGAGCATAGAGCGAGATTCCTTGAAATAAACTACAACCCTGAATTTCAAGAATTTGATATTGGATATATTTACTTAAATAATGAGCGATCTGATGATAGTATGAATATAGACTATCATTACCTCCAAGCAATACCTTCAGAACATGAAAGCTATGTAAGAGAGCTACTAGCTAATGGTGCTAATGAAACTACAATAAGCAGAGCTACTGCTCTTTTGGGAAGCGAGTATATTGATCTTTCTCAATACCCTGAATACCCAAGAGAAATTCCTCCTAAAACGGTTTCTAATATGCCTGGAATAGGAGGAAATGTTGACTTTAAAATAAGAAGATACTATGGAGGGCGTAGTTCTGGATGGTATGACGAAGGTAGACCATTGCCTCGAAACAGGAATAAGAGAAAAATTCTTGATAGAGATAGTAGACCGAAACCAGAATATCGTCGTGGCTAGAGCAAATACATCTGAGATAAGGACTTTAAAAAACAATACCTACATTTCAATCTAAAACTAAAAAAGGATGAAATTTTACTAAATCACACCCTTTTTTAGTTTCTAAATACGAATGCATAAATTACACAATACATTCAGCAAATGCCTATTTACTCTGATAAGGCATATTCAGAAAATAGAGCCTTCTAGTATCATAATTATAAAGAGGGATAAAATACTATGAGATTTTATCCCTTTTTTTAGTTTTTTACTGGAAGTAT
>CAYYNF010000377.1:0-1871 GCA_964472695.1 uncultured Flavobacteriaceae bacterium | reverse complement strand
GATGATTGGGTATTGCCAAGTGAATATTCAGGTTTAGATAACGTAACTGTAGAGGTGTATACATCAGAAGGTAAGTTAGATTTTTCAGGAAATTCATATGATGGGGAATGGCCTGCAGATTCTGATAGTAAATTAAATGGTTCTATATATTACTATATTATATCAGATAATGGTAGTGTAAAGGAGAATGGATCAATAACAATTATTAGATAATATTGAATGATAAAAAAAATACTAATTTTCATATTACTATTATTTTCTTTCGTTTACTCATTGTTAGCTCAAAACGAAGCTGTTCATGGTTTGCCAGATGAAGCTTACCATACTGCAAATCGTTATAACTTTTTTCTTTTAAATCCAGCATTTTCTTTTGATAAAAAAGTTGCCGATTCTGGTGATAAAAACGGATATATATCTTTATTTGGAAGGTTGGAAAAAACTAATTTTGAGAATTCACCTACTAATTATAGAGTGTCATATAATAAGATACTTAATGAATACATGGCGGTAGGAGGATCTTTATTTCAACATACCGTTGGAATAATTTCTCACTTTGGAGCTTTAGGTAATTACACATACAATGTTGAATACTCTAGAGATGTTGATGTAGCATTTGGAGCTAATATTAAATACCAAAGATCGGCATTATCATCAGGAGTTATTTCTCAAAGCTCTATTACTTCCGATGAGTTGTTAAGTACTTTTGATGGTGTTTCATTATTAAGAGTTTCACCAGGGATCAGTTTACATTATAAAGATTTTAATTTTGGTTTTACAGCTCATAATATTTTGAATGTTTTTTTGAGTACAGAATCAGCTGTTTATGACACAAGCACACTGGCAATTCAAGCTATTTATGATAAGCCGTTTTCAAGAAGATCTCCAAATAGTTTTAGAGGGTTACTTTACGTTGAAAAAGAGACAGATAAATCTTTTGCAATTGGGTTAAGCTCTATGTTAACTAACACAAAATACGGTTTTGTTCAATTAGGTTATAATACTGAATATGGACCGTCATTAGGTTTAGGTTATAATTTAAAACCTTCAATTACTTTAGGTTATACAATTGAAAATACATTGTCACAGGCTAATTTTGGACTGACTCATGAATTTACTTTAGCTTATAACTTTGTTGAGCCAGTAAGAAGATCAAGATCTCAAACTCCTAAAAAATCTAGAAAACTTCCAGAAAGAAAAGAGCTAAGTAAAGCTGAAAAATTAATAGCTCTTGAAGAAGCTAGAAAAGCTAATGAAGAAAAATTAGCTAATATTGGAAAAATTAAGGATACAACGGTTGTAGCAAACCAAAATCAAGAGTTAGCTTCTTTCAAAAGTGATTTGGTTGAAAAATTCAATAATGAAGTTGAACAAGGAAGGCTTGAGGATGCTAAGTCAACATTAGCTTTAATTAACAAGAGTACTTTAATTTCAGATCAAGAAAAAGAAAAAGCTGTATCAACACTTACAAGAGTTATTAACCAACAAAAAGAACAAGAAGAACGAGAAACTCAATTAGCTCTTCAGGAACAAGAACAGCAAGAGGCTAAAGCTTTACTTAAAAGGCTTACTAGTTTGATTGAGAATAATGATATAGAGTCTGCTAAAGCTAACATAGAAAAAGTAATGTCTAGTCAATACATTTCAGACGAGGAGAAAGAAAAAGTAAAATCTAGATTAAGTCGTATAATTAATGAACAAGAAATAGAGGATGTTCAAGTTGTTGAGAGTGATGAAAAAGATAATTCGATTAAATCATCATTAAAAAGAGATAATAATTTTGTTCCAAATCCAGAGAAAGTAGCAGCGGAAGAACTTATAACAGAAGTTAACATATTACTAGATCAAAATAATTTAGCTGAGTTGTCTAGAAA
>CAYYNF010000376.1:0-1886 GCA_964472695.1 uncultured Flavobacteriaceae bacterium | reverse complement strand
GCTATACATAGAACCTTGGAATCACCTCATCACTTGCTCCAGATCAATTTTCAAAGGAAATCAAGAAAGAGAAATCAGAATATGGGGAAGAAGAAGGCTATTAATCTTAGAAAGACTATTACCAATAACCCAAAAAATAAAAGTCACCTTATTAGGATCAGGACTTCCATCCTTTTATGAAGCCAAGTTAGACGGAATGACCTTTACCCTAGGGCTTTCAGGTTGGACACAAAACGACTGGACTAAATTAGGTCAGTTTGACCTCATGGCACCACGCCAACAGACAGATAGCATTACCCAGCAAACCGTTTTTTTAGCATTAAAAGAAGTTTGGTATGCTTCAGCAGAAGACTTAGCAAAAAAGACAAATTTAGATAAGAAAACAGTATTAGGAGCTTTAGGGGTACTTGTACAATCTGGTAAAGCAATCTATGATTTAGAAAATCAAGTCTACAGACTACGGATTCTCAAAAAAGACGAGCTACCAATGGATGATTTGCGTTTTTCTAGTCCACTTGAAGAAAAGGCAAGCAAGCTAATAGCTGAAGATAAAGTCAAGAAAGTAAAGATTAATGAAAGAGATGGTTTAAAAATAGTCAGTGCAAAAGTAGATCGTTATGAAACGACTATTTACATAGATCAAGACGACCGATTGGTCAAAGCACAATGTAACTGTAACTTTTATAAACAAAATAAACTAAGAATGGGACCCTGTGAGCATATCATAGCCCTAAGAATATATTTACAAAAAATGTAAAAAACAGGAAGGAAAGTAAGTTTATACATTGGGTTTTAGCTCATAATATAATAAATTTACACAAGACAGTGGTGGCAGTCAAAACTTGCATTACCGAATGGTGGATCACCATTCTAGCACTTAGCTACCCAACGCGTCACTGGCGCGTTCTTTACGATGCAACCCATGCTAGTACTAACACATTTCCGGTGTGACATCGGAGATGTGAAATATGTTAGTACTAGCGGGTTGCTTGAGTTGAACTCTCCAGTTCTGAGAGTGTACGAAGAACTCGCTGCTACTGTCTTTTATCCTTCCTTTTTAAATAATATTCTCAATTTTCAATAAAAGCTGAATGAGTAACCAAAGAAGGCAGGAAATCTACAATAAAGTCAAAGAAAGTTCGAAAGAAGAGTTCATACTTGAAGAAATGAAAAAATTAGGCTTCTGGCCTAATGATAAAATGACTCCTACAGTTACCGAACAACTCATTGAACGAGAAGCAGAGCTAACCAAAGAGCTAAGAGAACTACATGCCAAACAGCGAAAATTTGAAAACAAAGAAAAACTCTTAAAAGAGATACATCAAAAGCGAATGGCTGAATCTAAAGCCAGACAACAAGCAAACAAAGAGAAAAGGGTAAAAGAAAAAAAACAAAAAGCTGAAGATTGGAAACAAAAGCAAGCCAATGAAATCACCTATATCGGAGAAAATTACTCCAAAGGACTAAAGCAGATAGAAAACAATGAAGATAAGTTGAAGCAATTCGGATTACCTATCTTCCAAAGCGAAAAAGAATTAACCGAAGCTATGGGGATCACCGTCAGTAAATTACGTTTCCTCACCTTCAACAGAAAAGTAAGCAAAGTAAATCATTACAAGCAATTTTATTTAGCTAAAAAAACAGGAGGTAAACGTTTAATTTCTGCTCCAATGCCAGATTTGAAATCCGCACAAACATGGCTTTTAAATCAATTATTGTACAAAGTAACCATCCATGAAGCAGTACATGGTTTTAACCCAAAGAAATCCATTCTGACCAACGCAGAGCCACATATAGGGCAGGAAATAGTCATTAACATAGACCTCAAAGATTTTTTTCTTACTATCACTTTCCGAAGAGTAAAAGGCTTGTTTAAATCATTTGGT
>CAYYNF010000375.1:0-1900 GCA_964472695.1 uncultured Flavobacteriaceae bacterium | reverse complement strand
TTAAAGAATTAGACAACTTCCTTACTAATGATTTAGGTGCATTTGAAGGTGTAACACTAGGAAATAATAGTTCTAGAGTGAATACAGCTACAGTATTTTCAAAAATACTAGATAAACTCTCTACTAATTACACTCCAGGAAATATTATCGAAAAAATCATAAAGCCAGCACTATTACATAATTTTAAAAAACTTGCAGACCCAAATCTTGATATTAGAGACAAAGGTCTTTTAGTAAGTAAACTAGCTCAAGGCTTAGGAAACTGTAGCTCACCTTTTATTGATGTTTGTGTATTAGATAACTTAACTATGCCTAAGCAGAATCGCTTGATAACTGATGAACAATTAGAGCAAATGCTAGAAGATAAAGCTCTTCAAAATCATTTCTTAGGAATAATTAATAAAGAAGTACGAAAGATAAGACATGATAAAACGCTATTAGAAACCGAACGAGACATACAGCTAGAAGCTATACAACTTACCGATGAAGCAATAGAGAATGTAACAGGAGCCGTATTACTGATACGTGGGGCAAAAATATCCAAAGAATTACATGGCCATCTCATCCCTGATCAACAGTTAACTACCGACAGAACTACACCTACACTCATAACAGGAATGCCTAAAGCTGATTTTAATAACACCAATTTTCCTTCATTAGCATTATCTCAACTCAAAGCACGACAAGTAAAACTACTTGTACCTACAATATGTATAACTGATGAGGATGGAAAACCTATAGTTCATACAGAGAATCGTGATGGTAAGGAAGTAAAATGCTTCCAAATTGATGAAGAAAAAGTAAGGAGAATTACAAGAAAAGAAACTCGAGCTTTAGCATTGGGTGATGATATAAATCCTGAAATAGAAGCTGCAAAAGTAAAAAGGTATTTAGACAATTTAGCTCAAGGAAAAATTAAAACAGAAGACCCTACAATTGATAACGAGAATAAGGATATTCTTTTAGTCTCAGACCTAATGTTCACTGACCCACTAATTGCCCCTGAGCAGTTATTTAATACTATTGAACAAGAAACTTCTTTTACTATTCAACTCGCGAAGGATCTTAAAAATGGCGTAATAAAAGCTTACGAGATGGAAAACTACATTGAAACTTACAAGCAAAAACAGCGTGAAGCATTAGTAAAGCGATCTAGATCAATATTAGAATCACTTTCACCATTTGACTCCCCTGAACAAACAGCTACTTTTATTAGCTCCTTAAGACAGGATTTTGAAGAGTCTAAAATTATGAATATCAAAGAATACATAGAAAATTATAAAGCACGCCATCAGCATGATTCATCTCCTGAAGTAAGAAGTCAGACACAGAACACAGGAGAGGAGTTACAGACTGCATTCAGCACCCCTATAAATGGAAGCAGTAGACCTGTAACAGAAGGGAGGAATACAACTACAAGTTCTAATATAGGACACGATACAAATGTTACGACTACAGAACAAAGAGGTTCCATAACCAGAACAAACTCTAGAAGACATAATACACCAAACTAGTATTAAATGAACATTTCATAAAAGAAGTTAGTACTATACTACTAACTTCTTTTATGAAATATTAAACATGGAAACTAGCTCTTCCAAAGAAATAGCTACACAATTTTTCCCTAGATTACTCTCTAAAAAACGAGCTTGGTGAGCCTCAAAATTTTCGCTTAGGGAAGAAGTGAAAGACGGATTTACCTTTCGAGATTCTTTGTATTTTCATTGCTAGATAAAATTTGAACCCCGTTTTTTTGACCATATTGGCGAATTTCGGGGTTTGTTATTGGTCTAAAATACAACACACCAAAACAAAAAAGCCTTAATATTTACTAGTAAGGCTTTTTGTGATCGCGACAGGATTCGAACCTGTGACCGTCTGCTTAGAAGGCAGATGCTCT
>CAYYNF010000374.1:0-1904 GCA_964472695.1 uncultured Flavobacteriaceae bacterium | reverse complement strand
TCCAGCCCTTTTGAGTATCTAGTAGTTAGTATCTGGTATCTAGTATAAACGAGTCAATAGTCGATGGTCAACAGTCCATAAGTTTTTAGCTTTTTTTAAGAAGTTAGTATAAAGTAAAAAAGTTAAACACTAATCACTATAAAAACACCTATAACTCAATATTAATCACTAAACACTAATCTCTAATCACTGTAAAAACCCATCACTCATAATTCATAATACATTACTTACCGCTAATCATTAAACCCAAAGTCTTAATTTATCATCTAGAAGACGCAATTCATTGCGTCTCTACTCATTACTAATTTCATTTTTTAATTGCTTTAATTTTTTCATTCTATAATGCTCTATCCTTCCCATCAGCACAACACCCCATTATACATTATTAATTAATTTGCCTTACTTTACCTTATGGAAATACAGATACAAGGTGAGCGGCTCACCTTATTGGCTCAAAAAGCTATCCTTTGGAAAAAACATGATATGCTGATAGTTTCAGATTTGCATATTGGGAAAGCTACACACTTTAGAAAAAATGCTATTCCTGTACATAATGAAACAGAAAAAAAAAATATACAGCAAATGGTGCAACTGTTTTTAGCACACCCCAGCAGTCATGTTGTTTTTTTAGGAGATTTATTTCATAGCCGTTACAATGCATCATGGGAGTTATTGTGCGATGCATTGAAACAATTTCCTCACATCAAATTTACCTTAGTACAAGGAAACCATGATTTTTTAGATGCGAGGCATTACCAAAGGGCAGGCATCTCATTAGTCAAAGAGCTTATAGTGTCACCTTTCATTTTGACACATGAACCACAAGCCTCAGATCAGTACTATGTTATATCTGGTCATATACACCCAGGGATTAAATTAAAAGATGGCATACGTAAGGCGATAACACTTGCTTGTTTTTTGTTTGAAGAAAACCAAGCCATCTTACCAGCCTTTGGCAATCTTACAGGAAAGTATGTCATAACTCCCAAAGTAACAGATCAAGTATATGTCATCGTAAAAGATAACATAATCAAAATGAATCAACCGAAATAGTATGGGTATAGTTATTGTTTTTTTTAGTTTTGTGAAATGGTTATTTTAAATTAATTCTATGAAAGTATTGTATCTGTTAATTTCCATAGTTTTTTTATTCTCCTTGGACAGCATGTTAGCTCAAGAAATGGAATTAGTAAAGTTTGATGACGGAACTGAAATAGAAGTACAAGTTATAAATACGACTCCTGATGATGTAAGGAAGTTATCTTTATATTTGGGGCTTTTTGGTCCTGATGGAACTAACATTCAAGGAGTAAGTTATTACCTTCCTAGAAAAGCATTATTTGATATAAAATGGGGTTATGGATTTATTGAAGATTTAGTTTCTTTTAATGCTTCTACTACTATTATTTTAAAAAGTATTCAAAAGGAAAGAGATATGAAAGTTTCATTGAAGACAGATAATTATGTAAACTCAACTGTAAATTACGTTACCAAAATACCTTCAAATAGACAAACATCTTTTGGGCTAAGGTTAGGAGCAGGTAAGGTTACATACTTTGATGGATTAAGAAGAAATCATATTTCTTTTGGAGGTAGTATGTTGAGAACTAAACATTTATCGTTATATGTACCATCAAGAAAAAATAAACCTTTAGAGCTTTCCTCTATAGGTGCATTGCACTTTGAAAGTGTTTTTTATTCTAAGCCTATAAACTTTGGGTTTGACGGTGTGGATCATGTGGATAAAACAGATATTGGTATTAGGCTATATTACGAAAAAGGTGTCTCCTTTTGGGGTGGATCAGGACGCTTTGGTTTTCGCTATATGATTGGAGCTGTTGCTTCAAGACATATTGTGTTTGATTTGACGGGTGGTTTTGGTATTAGTTATATGCTTTTATAAC
>CAYYNF010000373.1:0-1925 GCA_964472695.1 uncultured Flavobacteriaceae bacterium | reverse complement strand
TAGAAGGCTTTGTGTAACGCTGAATAAGTACAAAAGATGGTTTTGCAAAGCCTTCTAATAAAAAAAGAATGTTTTATTTTTTTGTCGTTATATACCTCCTGCTTTGATATCTAAATCAATCAGTTTAGAAAAAAAGCTAAATGTAAAGTGTGGTTTATTTAACGAATAAATTATTTAATGATGACGAATTCAGACCTTCTGTTTAATGCCAATTGGGCTTCAGTACAGGCGTTTTTATCACAGTCGCATTCGGTCATTTTCAGTGGTGAGCTTTCACCCATTCCTATCGCTTTGAGTCTATCTGCGCTGATCCCTTCTTCAATCATATGATTCATGACATAGTCTGCTCTTTTCTGCGAAAGAGTGAGATTATAGTCTGCGCTACCTTTACAGTCTGTGTGGGCTAAAATATTGATTTTGATCTCTTTATGCTTTTTGAGAATGGTGATAATTTCTTCCATGACAGGAATAGATTCTTTTACGAGCTCTGCTTTGTTATACTCATAATTTAAATTTACCAAAATAACAGGGTCTGCATCATCATTAATGATAGCTTTTTCAAGTTCATGATCTACCTCATCAGTAAACAAGTCTTGTACATCTTCTAGCACAACTTCTTTAATCCCTTGTATTTTGATTGTGTTTGATTTAAAGATATGTTTAGGACAGCTTTTATCAACACCTACTACATAGTATTCGCCAAATTCAGTGATATTGGTTAAATGAGGGGTTTTTGTTTCTTGTATTAATTTTCCGTCTTTATACCATTTGAATATTCTAAACTTTTTGTATTGTTTTAGATCAAAATCGATGCTTCCTTTTTTATAATAAGCGGCTATACCACCTCTTGGGACTAAAATAGGAGAAGGTGTAAAACCACTGAAATAAGCACCTGCTCCTATGGCACCAGACTGTACGGTCATAGACACGCTGATGGATTCGGTAGATTTGATTTGTATATTGTTTACTCCTTTTGGTACATGATATTTATAAGTGTACCAATCTAGTTTTAAATCTTTATTCAAATTAGACTCTTCTTGTTCGTGCGTGTGTAGCAATACATTTTTATCAGTATCATATATATGTACATCAGTATAAGGCTTTCCAATGATATTGATGAAAATATTATCTCCTATATATTTTATATTTGGAATAGAAACGCTATTAGCACTAATACATTCACACAGCGGTGGTACAAAGTTAAGTCCACAAGTTTTTTCTGCTTTAGAACCAGCAATTGTTTGATAAATATAGATTGGTTTGTTCGCAGAGACATACATGTTTTTCTCTGCTGAAAAGTCTTTGCCAAAAAAAACATGTATGTCTCCTGCTTTGAGCGTAGCAACAGATATACCATTTAGGCTTACTTGAGTGTTATCTTCAGTGGCGACTACTACAGGTCTTTCTATGGCAGGAGTACCCTCTCCTTTTATAAGAATATACTCGTTACTAATATTGTTTATAGGAACTATTTGGTCTATACCAACATCCCATCCCCCTTCTTTACTAGGATTGCTAGATACTGCGGAGCCTATATCTACAGCTATAGGTTTAGTCGAACTTACATATATGCCAAAGCCATTATTTTGTTCCCCTTCGGTAAATTCCTTTTCTATTTCGGCTATAATATAAGATTGACCAGCATCAAGTGTAATGGTATGATCTAAGGTTGTAAATTGTTTAAGTTTTTTGCCACTAGCTTTGGTGCCATGAAAATATACTCCTCTTTTGAAATCGGAAAAGGTTACTCTTGTATTGTTTTTGGTCGCCATCACTGAAATAAAATGTGAAGAGTTATCATGCAATCCCCCTGTCGGATTGAACCCACTCAACATACGACCAGTCCTAAACTCAGTACCCAAACCGACATGTCCTCGTGAGGTGAATAAGCCGCGTTGAGACTTTTATGTTGTACGAGTATTAGG
>CAYYNF010000372.1:0-1931 GCA_964472695.1 uncultured Flavobacteriaceae bacterium | reverse complement strand
TGTTTAAAGGGAATACAAACTGTAATTCAAAAGTTTAATACCAGTTGATATTTTTAAAGTGATCCAAGTTCTTAAACTTTTGAATTACAGTTTGTATTCCCTTTAAACAAGCTTTAAGAGGTTATTTTTTTGTTAAACGTGTAAAGCTCTATTTTCTGTGGCAGCAAGAGCAGCTTCTTTGATTGCCTCTGTAAAAGTAGGGTGTGCATGACTCATACGAGCAATATCTTCTGCACTAGCTCGGTATTCCATAGCAATCACAGCTTCAGCAATTAAATCTGCACAACGAGCACCTATCATATGAACGCCAAGGATTTCATCTGTTTTTTGATCTGCAAGAATTTTTACAAAGCCATCTGTATCATTACTTGCTCTTGCACGACCCAATGCTTTAAAAGGGAATTGCCCTACTTTGTATTCCACTCCTAACTCTTTAAGTTGTTCTTCTGTTTTTCCAACAGCAGCAACTTCTGGCCAAGTATAAACCACACCAGGAATAAGGTTATAATCGATATGTGGCTTTTGTCCAGCAAGAGTTTCTGCAACAAAAACACCTTCTTCTTCTGCTTTATGGGCAAGCATATTTCCTTTGATCACATCACCAATAGCATAGATATTTGGAATATTGGTTTGCAAGTGTTCGTTAGTAGCGATTTTACCTCTAGCATCAACCTCAATACCTACATTTTCTAACCCTAATCCTTTAGTATAAGCACTTCTACCCACAGAAAGCAGGCAGTAGTCGGCAGAAAAACTTACTTCTTCTCCTTTTTTATTTTTTGCTTTAATAGTTACTTCGTCACCACTGTTAGTTACCTCACTAACACCATGACTCACATGAAATTTAATGCCTTGTTTTTTAAGTACTTTTAGCAGTTCTTTAGAAAGTGCCCCATCCATACCAGGAATGATTTTTGGAGCGTACTCAATAACATGTACTTCAGCACCTAGTCGGTTATACACTTGCCCAAGTTCAAGCCCTATAACTCCACCACCAATAATTACCAGTTTTTTTGGAATCTCTTTAAGTCCCAATGCTTCCGTAGAAGTAATGATTCTTTTTTTATCAGGTTGTACAAATGGTAAGGCAGAAGGTTTAGAACCTGTAGCTATAATGGTGTTTTTAGCGGTTATAATTTGTTTTTTATTTTCGCTATCTGTAATCTGGATTTGAGTAGCATCGATAAAACTACCTGTACCATTAAAAACTTCAATATTATTTTTATTCATTAAATAATTGACACCTCCACAGGTTTGCTCTACTACTTTGTCTTTACGAGCAATCATTTTTTGAAGGTTAGGAGAAATGGTTCCTTCGATGATAATACCGTGTTCTTCAGCATGTTTTGTGGTATGCTCATAGTGGTGAGAAGAGTCTAATAACGCTTTACTCGGAATACAGCCTACGTTTAAACATGTTCCACCAAGTGTATTGTATTTTTCTATAATAGCTGTTTTTAATCCCAGTTGTGCACAACGAATAGCTGCCACATATCCTCCAGGACCTGATCCTATCACAACAACATCAAATAAGCTCATAAATATCTTTTTAATTTTTGAAATTAATATGTTTTACATTACATAACAAATGTACAAATGTTTTGTGCGAATAATTATATAATATTCTATTGTGTTTTTTTATGTCAATTATTTTTTGAAAATAATAAATATCTTCTCTTTTTTATTTCTACTTTATTTAGAGCTTGTTTAAATAAGTTCTTAGGAGTTATATTCAGTTTAAACAAGCTATTATAAAAATAGCTGAAGGTCAAAAAAAAAACTGCTTATAATAATACCTCCTGATTACTTTTATGTGAGTACTAAAAAAGACTTTAATTTATCTTAGATTATTTAGTATTACAGACTGTTTAGATGTCTGTATTTTGAGGTATTGGGTAAAAAGATTGTATTAATTTGGTAAATTCAAATGA
>CAYYNF010000371.1:0-1940 GCA_964472695.1 uncultured Flavobacteriaceae bacterium | reverse complement strand
AACGACCATATGGGGAATAAACGATAAAACCATAATTCTTAAACGAGCAACCATATTACTGCTACAAAGAATTATCAGTATAACATAAAAATTTAATATTTTTCTTTTGTCTTAATACTCTCGATGCGAAGCCCTTAATCGCATCGGGAGTTGTCTTTTTATTACCATTCCTTTCTTACCGCTTAAAGTCTACCTTACATTTAACTTTCCTTTTATAGAATTTTGAATATATTTAAATCAAATTCTAGGTAATGTAACCATTGTACATCCATTAATCTCTAAAAAACGAAGTTTTAATAGAATTAATATAAGTACATCTGTGATTAAAAAACGCCTATTAATTTCTAGTGTAATGAAAACAAGAACTCCACTATTTTTATTCCTTTTTTGTATGTTCTCTTTTGGATTATCAGCACAACAAATGGATAAGGATATCAAAACTGCTGCAGAAAATATTGAACAAAAAGTTATAGACTGGCGTAGAGATTTTCATAAAAATCCTGAATTATCGAATCGAGAATTCGAAACTGCAAAAAAAATAGCTAAGCATTTAAAAGGTTTAGGTCTTGAGGTCACTGAAAATGTTGCTAAAACAGGAGTTGTAGGCATCTTAAAAGGTAAAAACAAAGGAAAGGTTATTGCACTAAGAGCAGATATTGATGCACTTCCTGTAACAGAACGTGCAGATGTACCTTTTAAATCTGTGGTAAAAACTACTTTTCTAGGGGATGATGTAGGTGTAAGCCATGCTTGTGGTCATGATACGCATACCGCAATTTTGATGGGAGTTGCAGAAATATTAAGCAAACACAAAGATAAAATTAACGGTACTGTTAAATTTATTTTTCAACCTGCAGAAGAAGGTCCTCCACCAGGCGAGGAAGGAGGAGCTAAACTCATGATAAAAGAAGGCGTACTCAAAAATCCTGATGTAGATGCTATTTTTGGTCTTCATATTAATTCAGGTACTCCCGTGGGAATGATTAGATATAAACCCGGAGGGACTATGGCTGCGGTAGAACGTTTTGTGATCAATGTAAAAGGAAAACAAACTCATGGATCTGCGCCATGGACTGGAGTAGATCCCATACTAATCTCCGCAAAAATTATTGATGGATTACAAACTATTATCAGTAGAGAAGCACCTTTAGTGAATGAAGCAGCAGTTATTACAGTAGGTAAAATAACTAGTGGAGTACGTTTTAATATTATTCCTGAAAGTGCAGAGATGATAGGAACAGTGCGAACCTTAGATCCGTCTATGAGAGCATTGATTATATCTCGAATGAAAGAAATGGTCCCTTCTATTGCAAAAACGTATGGAGGAAATGCTACCATTGAATTCCAAAACAACACATCAATTACTTATAACGATCCTGCTTTAGTAGCTCAAATGCTACCTACCATTGAAAGTATTGCAGGAAAAGACAATGTTGTACTTGCAAAAGCAACTACCGGAGGGGAAGATTTTTCATATTTCCAAGAGGTAGTTCCTGGATTCTATTTTTTCTTAGGAGGAAAATCCCCAAATTCAGAAATAGCAGCATCTCACCATACTCCTGATTTCTATATAGACGAAAGTGGATTATTACTAGGTGTAAAATTGATGTCTCAAATGGCTATAGATTACTTAAACGCACAATAAATTAATTTACCGTGGATACAGCTCTTAATTTCCTTAATGTAATACCTTGGTGGGCATGGATACTCATCTTATTACTTTTGATTGCTATCAAAGATGTATTTTTTAATAAAAAACATACTATAAATCATAATTTCCCTATCGTGGGACATTTCAGGTATATGCTAGAAAGTATAGGTCCTGAAATACGTCAATACTTTGTAGCAAACAATAGAGAAGAACTTCCTTTCAATAGAATTGAACGTGGATGGATTTATGCTTCTTCAAAAAAAGAAAATAATTATGAAGGTTTTGGAAC
>CAYYNF010000370.1:0-1943 GCA_964472695.1 uncultured Flavobacteriaceae bacterium | reverse complement strand
GATCTAATACAGTACCTTTAATTTTAATAGCTTTAGTAGGTTCTTCAGCATTAGAATATACAGTAATTGTTTTTCTTATAGGTCCTATTCTTTTAGTGTCATATTTTACTTCAATAATTCCACTTTCTCCAGGAGCAACAGGTGCTTCAGGTTTTTTAGGTATTGTACATCCACAGCTAGAATATACCTTAGAGATAATTAGAGGTGCATCACCAGTGTTTGTAAATTCAAACTGTCTTACTCCATCACTTCCTTTTGCGATTTCACCATAGTCAATTGTTTCCGTTTTAAATTCTATTTTAGCTTTTCCTTTGTCCTGGGCGGTTAGGGCTAGTCCAAAAAATCCAACAAATAGAATTAGCATTACTTTTTTCATAATGAAGATTTTAGTTAAGGGTAAAAGTACTCACTTTTTAGTTTACATCAAAATTAGTGAATAAAGCATAACTTAAAAATAAAGGTAACAAAAGCAATTTTGCAGCTATATTTCTAAAAATCATTCTTTATTCTTCTTTATATAATAATTACTTTTGCACTTTAAACGACAAAAATCAGACCAAAGTATGGCACTAGGAGAAAAATATGACTCAAATAAGGTTGAAGAGAAGTGGTATAACTACTGGATGCAACATAATTATTTTCATTCAGAAGTAGATGAAAGAGAGCCGTATACTATAGTAATTCCACCTCCTAATGTTACCGGAGTTTTGCATATGGGACATATGTTGAATAATACTATTCAAGATGTACTTATAAGAAGAGCTCGTCTTAAAGGGTATAATGCATGTTGGGTTCCTGGAACGGATCATGCTTCTATTGCGACTGAGGCTAAGGTAGTAGCTAAACTAAAAGAAGAAGGTATTGATAAAAATGATCTGACTAGAGAAGAGTTTTTAGGTCATGCCTTTGAATGGAAAGATAAATATGGTGGAATTATTTTAGAACAATTAAAAAAGCTTGGAGCTTCTTGTGATTGGGAACGAACAAAGTTTACCATGGATGATGACATGAGTGAGGCTGTGATCAAGGTTTTTGTGGATTTGTTTAATAAAGGTCAGATTTATCGTGGGTACCGAATGGTGAACTGGGATCCTGAGGCAAAAACTACACTATCTGATGAAGAGGTGATTTATGAAGAACGCCAAGGAAACTTATATTATTTACAATATGATATTGTAGATTCTGATACTAAGGTTACTATTGCAACTACGCGTCCTGAAACGATTTTGGGAGATACAGCAATATGTATTAATCCTAATGATGAGCGTTTTACACATTTAAAAGGTAAAAAAGCTATCGTTCCTTTATGTGGAAGAGAAATACCTATCATTGAAGATGAGTATGTAGATGTAGAGTTTGGTACAGGGTGTTTAAAAGTTACTCCTGCGCACGATGAAAATGACAAGGTATTAGGAGAGAAGCATAACTTAGAGGTAATCGATATCTTCAATGAAGATGCTTCATTAAACTCTTTTGGATTACACTATGAGGGTAAAGATCGTTTTGTGGTTCGTAAGCAAATTTCTAAAGAGCTAGAGGAAAAAGGGTATTTAGTAAAAGTAGAACAGCATACAAACAAAGTAGGAACTTCAGAGCGTACAAAGGCTGTAATTGAACCAAGACTTTCAGATCAGTGGTTCTTGAAGATGGAAGAGTTAGTAAAGCCAGCTTTAGAAGCAGTTTTAGGAGATAGTAATGATGTAAAGTTGTATCCTAAGAAATTTGAAAATACCTATCGGCACTGGATGGAAAATATTCGCGATTGGAATATTTCTCGTCAATTGTGGTGGGGTCAGCAAATTCCTGCGTTTTATTATGGAGATGGAAAAGAAGATTTTGTAGTAGCTGAAACTAAAGAAGAAGCACTACGCTTAGCACAACAGAAAACAGAAAATTCACAATTAACAGCTGAAGATTTAAAACAAGATCCAGATGTATTAGAT
>CAYYNF010000369.1:0-1951 GCA_964472695.1 uncultured Flavobacteriaceae bacterium | reverse complement strand
AGCTGTATAGTATGAATTTTGTCCAGTTACTTCCATAGAGCGTGTATATTTATATCTCTTACCGTCTAATTCGTAAGTGATTTCATGTAACATTACAACTAAATCACGGTCTTTAGCAGAGAGTTTCCAAGACCCTTCAATTAAAATATTTTGTAGTAATTCTCCGGCAGTACCTTCATTTTTAGAAATATGATCTTCTGAAAGCCAACCAATTTCTTCTAACTTTTCTATTATTTCCGCATTCGGTTGTATTCCTTTTTTGAAAGAATCAAAGAATTTCTTTAGTGAAGTATCAGGTGGGAAGTATAATTTTTTTGAGGTGTCCGTAAGTCCTATTTGTATCAGAAAGTCCCAAGCTTTACAAAATCCTTCGTGGCGTAGTGTACCTCGGTACAGATTCTTAATATTATTAAGGCCGTATTTCTTTAGATATTTGAGACTATCTCTATTGGCATAGCTTTCATAAGTGTTATCCCCGATTTGTATTCTTTTAGCTGTTTTAAAAAGTGTTTGATAGGTAGTTGTTTTAGGTGTCGCTTCTTCTAATGTAATAGCCCCTTCTTTTCCTGCATTAATTACATTCATAGGATTCCAAGAGAATTTGTAATTCCATTTCCCTTTTTGTGGGTTAGCTATAATACCACCTGTATGAGAGGCAAAATCTGTAATAATAGCTCCTTTATGTTTTAGTTCTTCTAGCAATGCGCAGGCAGTAATATGATCTATTCCTGGGTCAAGCCCCATTTCATTAATACATACTAAATTTTTTGCTTTGAAGCTTTCTGCTAAAATTTCCATTTCTGGAGAAACATAAGAGGCAGTAACTAGGTTTTTATCCTTTTGAACACATATCTTTGCGATTTCAATGTGTAGTTGAGCAGGAAGCAGCGATACAACTAAATTACTTTTTTCGATATGAGGAATGATATGATCTTTGTTGTTGATAGAGACCTGTATATAGTTAATTTTAGAACTTATTTTTCTAGTTGTAATATTTTTGTCGATTACTGTAATTTTCTCAATACTAGGATCATTGCATAATAGTTTGAGAAAATAGTTACTTGATTTGCCAGCACCAAAAACAACAACATGAAACATAGAGATATAATTTTGAAGAGCACAAATATACGATGAATATAATAGACAGGCGTTTGATGTTATGCGGTATATTGCTAGGTGCGATTGCCGTAATATTAGGGGCTATGGGAGCACATGCTCTTAAGCGAGTACTCACTCAGGAAGAGCTCCTCTCTTTCGAAACAGGTATAAGGTATCAAATGTACCATGCATTCTTGTTACTGATAATAGCTATTGTTCCTAGTTTATCTCATAAACAGAAGAGAAATTTATTGAGTTTAATTGTCTCTGGTATCATTTGTTTTTCATTATCTATTTACTTACTTGTTATTGACGAGGCGGTATTAGGTGTTAACTTTGGTATACTAGGTCCAGTTACGCCTATTGGAGGTCTATTATTAATAACTGCTTGGTTATATTTTTTTTATGTATTATACAAATCCCCGAACAACTCATGAGTAGAGACGAACTTCTTAAAAATAGATGGAATACAGTAGTAACAAAATTATCAGATCAGTTTGCTGATGGTGATACATTAGATCTTGATACGATTATTTATTTAATAGGTATACAGGAACTTGGTAAGCCACACATTGAGTTCAATAAAAAGGAAAAAATAGATGTTATGCATGTTGCTGTGTGTACTTTATTAGAGTCTTTCGGTTATTATAAATTTACTCATTATGATAAGGAGGGATGGCCCCATTTTGACGTCATAGAGAAGTTACCTGTGTTAAAGGCAGGAGAACAAAGTCTCTTAATGAAAGAAGCAATAGTAGATTACTTCTTGGAGAATGCTTACATAAAATAGATCATATATTACGCTACCCGACGATTTTTATAAAGCATAAAGAAAGCAGATTTTTGGAATTTC
>CAYYNF010000368.1:0-1961 GCA_964472695.1 uncultured Flavobacteriaceae bacterium | reverse complement strand
ATTAGTTTTAATTTTGTGAAAAAAATGTTTATGAGTATTAGATCTTGTTATAAAAGTTATATGTTGTTAACTATTACTTTGTTATTTTCCTCAAATATATTTTCACAATGGAAAGATGTTTATAGTGAAGACAATTACAGAAGAATAGGTACTGATGCTTTGGAAATGGCTTTTTATGACATCGTTTCTGCATATATAGCTTCAAGGGCTGCGGATCAGATAGAAGATAAATTTGATAAACTTAGTGATATTTCTAGTTCATTTCAGTATCAGGAATTTCCAGTAAAGAATTTTATTGATATTACAACCAGAAATTATATGCAAACCAAGTTGTATCCTTTAAATCCTTTGTTGTTAAGTTACGCAAGTAATGTGTCTTTAGGGAATGTTTTTGTAAGACGTCGTTTAAATAATAGATATAATAAAGAAATAGAAAATATTGATAATTATTTTAATGCCCTTAATCCTTTAACAGAAGGAGAACGAATGTATCTTACGGTTTCTGCAATATATGATGTACTCCAAATTACGTTAGAAGGAGATAATAAAAAGAATGAAGATGATGAATAAATATTTATTAATGTTTTTTTTGTTCATTTCAATAACCAGTGCCAGTAAAGCTCAAATAATATATAATACATATAGTGCTGCAGTTTTTGGTGTTGCTTATGGTCTTTTTATGGATCAAACGAGAGAAATCAATAGAGATGTTATACCAGCTGTAAGGAATGCTGTGCGTGCGGAGCAAGATGTTCGTGACAAAACAACAACAACTGCACTAGCAGCTTCAACAACAACTATGGTGACTATGGGAGCGGTTGTCCTCACTGTAAATTACGTAGAAAGCGAGTTAAATAGTATTTTAACAATGGCTTACCGGATACAGCGAGGAACTATGTTTTTTAGGCATGGTATAGATAGAATTGTTAGAGACCTAGAGAGAGAGCAGAAATATATGGAGAAAATCCAAACAGATATGATTTTTTTATCAGCAGGTATTCAGTTTGGAGGTGGTATAGGTCATGCTTATACAGCAGCTCAAAAAATTATGCTTAGGTTAGTACCTATACGAAAAAATATTACTAAATTAAGAAAAGAAGTAAACAATAAAACTACTATTTTTTACAGTTTGTTTCCTGGAAGACCTATTTAAACTGGACGACCTATTAAAAAAAATATAGATTAATAAAATAATAAGTGCATGAGTAGTGGAATTACCTATATTCAAAGTTATGAAACCATATTAGATACTGCTGGTGGGGGGCTTCCAGCAATGGTAACTTCGTATAATACCTATGTGTTGCCACTTGCTGCAGCTGTTGGTGCAATTTATATTATGATTCAAGCGATTAAAATTGTAGCAGATCCTGGTGCAGGAAAAGTTGATTTTAATACATTAGTCAAACCCATATTAATACTTGCAGTATTGGTTTTGTACAATGATATAATGGAATTAATGGATGACCTATTTGATATTTTGACATCTATTTATGAAATTCCTCCATCTCAGTTAGACAATACCACCACTGCTATGGGAGAAACACAAGATACTGGTGGGCCAGATGGTGGAGGTATTTATGATATTGTTCAAATTAATCCTTTCTTTGAGCTTATTCATATGGTAGTGTTCTTTTTTGCTTCTGCCGTTGGTTTTTTTATGTTGTGTAGGCAGCTTGTAGCAGTCAAAATGCTATACTTAATAGGTCCATTAGCCCTTACTTTTTCAATGATTCCAGGGAATTTTGGTACTTTACAAAAATGGTGGGCAAGTTATATGTCTGTTTCTTTATGGAAACCTATATATTATATCATGATGGCATTGTTGGAACATGTTAGTTCTTTAAATGGTACGTCTGGTTTCGCAATTGAAGATATTTTATTCACATTTGCTTTTCAGTTAGTTATGGTTTGGACTGTTCTTGAAATCCCAGAATATGCCTATTTCTTAGTTTCATCTGATG
>CAYYNF010000367.1:0-1962 GCA_964472695.1 uncultured Flavobacteriaceae bacterium | reverse complement strand
TCTCTAATCCGGTATCTAATGATATGCTTTCTATCAATTTACAAGGAAATACGGCGAACTTCGAGCTTGTTTCTCTTGAAGGAAACGTACTAAAATCTTTTGAAGTAAACGACAGTGATGAAATCTCAGTAAATGATATTGACGCTGGAATGTATATTCTTAGAGAAGCAAACACTGCCAACTACAGAAAAATTATCATCAGGTAAGTTTACCTAAAAACTTTTTTCTGAGCCTCTTCATTTTATAATGAAGGGGCTTTTTATTTATTTAGGATCTGCCAATATAATTGTCAATATATACTTTCTACATTTTACTCGTCCCTAAACTCCCCTATAACTTCAATATACCTTTTAGACAGTTTTAATACTTCTGTCTAATTTTTAGCTTTTCAGGTATGTTAAATCTAACTTTTCAAAGCAGAAAAAAACAGGACTAGTAGAACAATTATTATATTTGCACGTATATAAGACTAACTCTCAACTTTAATAAAATCGGTTATGAAACACATTTTACTTATTATTATTACCGCTTTTTCTTTCACAAGTTTTGCCCAACTAACA
Organism: uncultured Flavobacteriaceae bacterium; assembly: GCA_964472695.1. Classification (GTDB taxonomy): domain Bacteria; phylum Bacteroidota; class Bacteroidia; order Flavobacteriales; family Flavobacteriaceae; genus Aquimarina. The sequence continues at coordinate 1,402 of CAYYNF010000367.1, read as the reverse complement.
CCAGACCCTGTACCTGATGCTTTTGACCTAGCAGGTTTTAACAGTAGTGGTACTGATTCAAAAGGTGGTAGGTTAGACTATACACATGGTCTTGATATAACGCAATATTCATCAAGTGTGGCTCTTACAAACACAAATCAATATCTAGTTGATCTAAATCCTAACGACACCGCTTTTATAGTCTTTACAGTTAGTAGTATATCATCAGGTGCAAGCGACATTGGTGAAACTTATGACACACTAACGCTAGAAGCAAGGTTTGTGACCTATGCAGACACTGATAGTCCAGTATGCACTTTTTTCAACAGGTATGATTCCTATGACCTTAGCGGATTTGGAGGAGTCAATGCACAATCTTCTGCTTGGTATAGTTTTAAATTTGTAGAACATAAAACAGACACTTTGTGCTTGGTTGTAAATTCGGGATACATAGAGTTAGATTATATCGGTATTAGAACTACTAATTCAGAAGTAATAGCAACCCTTACTAATGAAAATAGCACTATGGAAAATGCTATTATCTCTAATCCTGTATCCAATGATATGCTTTCTATCGATTTACAAGGAAATACGGCAAACTTCGAGCTTGTTTCTCTTGAAGGAAACGTACTAAAATCTTTTGACGTAAACGACAGTGATAAAATCTCAGTGAGTGATATTGATGCTGGAATGTATATTCTTAGAGAAGCGAACACTGCTCACTACAGAAAAATTATCATCAAGTAAGTTTACCTAAAAACTTTCTTTTCTAAGCCTCTTCATTTTATAGTGAAGAGGCTTTTTATTTAGGGGATGCTGAGTAATTGTCAGTATATACATTTTACTCGTTTCTAAACTCCCCTATAACTTCAATATACTTTTTAGACAATTTTAATACTTCTGTCGAAACTGGATACTCAGATGAATTATATTCTTCCAACACTACCTCTTGAAGCCTTTTTAAAAAGAAGTCTTTATCTTTTTCTGAAAAAAAGTAACAAAAATCTCGATTAGGTATCACACAATAAATTGGTGATCCAAATTCTTTTTTCAGTTTACCAATGTTTCTATTTAATAACAAAGAACTTTTGAACACAAAATCTGTGTCAAACCATCCCATACGATGACCTTCAAACTCTTCGGTATGAACAACTGTATTGGACAATACTGTACCCATATTATTATTGACCTGTTTCCATAGAGTCTTTTCAGATATCTTCCACTTTTTAAGATGATTACTATCTACCCAAGTAATTTTACTAGCTTCATAGTACACGCAAACTTCATAAAATTGATCTGTTACTTGATTACAGATGGTTTTTCCAAAATCATCAAAATCAGACGGAAATAACGTTCTATAGAGTTTATTCTTTACTTCACTCCATTTATCACTTGGTGCATTTCGATCAATATTGGTAATAGT
>CAYYNF010000366.1:0-1972 GCA_964472695.1 uncultured Flavobacteriaceae bacterium | reverse complement strand
CCTATACTTTATCCGATAACTAAAAAACAACCATATTTATATTAAAAAAATCTAAACCTATAAGTATTAAAACACTATATAAATCTACACATTGTAACACCAATTGAAATATTGTTTGTAGTATGAATAGATTGAATTATTTTTTCTTTATAGAAGAAAGAAACTACCTACATGTGCCATTATATTTTTCAATTGGTATCATATAGATGTCCTACTAATTTTCGATTAGAATAAGGAAATATGAACTATATTTTTGATAAGATCGACAATAAAAAATTCAAAATATTTATATAACAATAATGTAAAATAGCTTTAAAGAAGAAGATATTCAGGTATCTTCTTCTTTAAAGCTATTATTAATATCACCTCAATTTACTCAATATAGATAACCAACACATACTTCTTAACACCTAAAACACTATTAACCAACATGTATTACTCACTTTTTACAACTACATTTCTATACTTTTACAGTATCGTAATGTACAGTCAAAATACAGCCTTACTACACTTAACCCCTGTAAGTAATAACGAAAATTGCGTTTGTGTCAATATCCCAAATGTTGCCAACTTAGGCCTAATATCCAGCACAGGACAAAGTATTAATCTGAAATGTCAGATTCCAGAAAATTCAGGAGAAGCTATTATTACAGATACTGATAGCTCTTTATGGTTAAATTACTCTTCTATTGTAAGTAGCACAGATAATAAACGCTCTATCTCTGCAATGATTTCCTCAGGAACACTACCTGACGGACTCAGTCTAAAAGTTTCTGCCTCAGAAGACCATGGTAATGGTGATGGTAAAATAGGAACTGCCGTATCTAATGCCGTTTCACTAAGTAAATACAATCAAATTGTAGTAGATAATATTGGTAGTGGGTATACCGATAACGGAGCTAATAAAGGTCATCAAATATTCTTTAGCCTAATGTATGACCCTAGTCTTAATGATTATAAAAAACTAAGATCAGATATCAATACTAGTGTTACGGTTTCTTTCACATTTACAGACATTTAAAAAACACCCCACTACACAAAAACCTATAAATAAGTACATAAACCTAGTACAAAATACAAAATACCCTAAAAAAAAGCGTTTTAACCTAAAAATAAAACACATAAACTAACATCTGTTTTAAATTTGAAACTGTAATTAATATCTAAAACAATTTCATTATGAAAAACCTAAAACTTTCTTTAACAGCATTAATTGCTACATTTTCTTATACTATACATGCTCAGGATACAACCAATGATTCTCATAGTGTAAATATCTCTATTCCTGAGGTAGCTATTTTAGACCTAGAAGCTAGTGCAGGAACTGCTATCACTCTTGGAGGAACAGCACCTACCGAAGCTGGGGAAGCTGTAGTATTTGGAGGAACGGATGACTCTATATGGTTAAACTATTCTTCAATTATAGGTAGTACAGAAACCACAAGAGACATTTCAGTTGCAATTACAGCAGGAACATTACCCGGAGGAATGGCATTAAAAGTAGTAGCTTCTGATGATGCTGGTAATGGTGACGGATCAATGGGTAATCCTACGTCAGAAGTATCTTTAACAAATTCAGCACAACAAATAATTACAGGAATTGGAAGTGCCTATACTGCTGATGGAGTTAGTAATGGACACCAACTTACCTACACGTTAGACGTAGACACCGCCTCTGGTTCATATGCAGATCTAAATTTTGACGAAAGTACAGCACTCACGATAACATATACATTATCTGATAATTAATATAATATCAATTACGATTTATGAGTAACGATTTCAAGTATACTTTTTTAGCTTTACACCATAATCATTTCGAAAAATATTACTAAACGTACACATTATTTTTTCGTCGCTTTATAGCTAAATAGATAGTCTAAAAATCATAAGTAATAACTCACATAAGTTAAAATAATAAATGTATAACAGTTAACCCTATTTTTTAAAACAATCCTAATAAGAATAATTA
>CAYYNF010000365.1:0-1983 GCA_964472695.1 uncultured Flavobacteriaceae bacterium | reverse complement strand
GTATGTCCTTACGCCTTTAAGTCTTTATGTCAATAGTCTGTGGTCGATAGTCTATGCGTTTTTAGCTGTTTATTAATCACTAATCGTTAACCACTCGTCTTATGTCTTGTATCTCTAAATCTTATAGTCTGATGATCTCAGTATCTCACAAGCTAAAAAGCCCTTAACTGTAACAGCTAAAGGCTTTTTGGTTTTTATATTATTTTGAAATAAACCGAAATAGGCATGAATCTTTTTAATGTCTTAACATCTAATCAGAAATATAACCATTTTCTTTGAGGTAAGTGAGCCAGTTAGAAATGGAAGCTTCTCTGTCTTTTTGTTCAACCCAAAATTCATATATGTAAGTATATACCCGACCTTTATGTTTAAACCTCAAAGGAGTTCTATCGTGTATTGTTAACTCCACCTCATCAAAAATATGATTCAGTAAAATAACCATTGCCATATCATGGGTATTGGTTTCGAAATAAGGTCTAATTTGATTAAAGTCCTTTTTTATTTCTATCACTAAGTCATTAACCAAAGTATTGGTATCCGCAAAACGGCAATGGTAATAAATATCTGAAGTGTTTAATGCCGAAGGCAATAGGATAATACTTGTATCTGCCAATAGTGCTTGATACTCCTCCTCTGTCAGTTCTTTATTGTATAGCTCTGCATGCTCCAAAGCATACTCATTAGTGAAGTTTTGCATCAAACTTTCTAACTGACTGTGAGCCTTTCCAAAACAAAAAAGTAATAGAAAGGCTATGACTAACATCTTTTTCATAATCTAATCAGAGATATGACCATTTTCTTTGAGGTAAGTGAGCCAGTTGGTTACAGAAATAGTTTTATGTTTTTTTAACCAAAAAGCATAAATAAATGTATAAGAATTGCCATCTTCTTTAAAATCTAAAGGTGTACTATCATGTATTGTTAACTCCACTTCATCAAAAATATGGTTTAATAAAATCACCATTGCCAAATCATGCCTATTACTTTCAAAATAGGGTGTAATTTGATTAAAGTCCTTTTTTATTTCTATCACTAAGTCATTAACCAAAGTATCGGTATCTGCAAAGCGGCAGTGATAAAAAACTTCTGGACCTAAGGCAGAAGACAATAGGATAATACTTGTATCTGCCAATAGTGCTTGATACTCCTCCTCTGTCAATTCTTTATTGTACAACTCTGCATGCTCCAAGGCATACTCATTGGTAAAGTTTTGCATCAAACTTTCTAAGGTTGTTTCTGACTTTGCTAGTTGAATTGACATAGCAAAAACTATTATTATTAACTTTTTCATAACTAAAAACAATTTTCTTTTATAAACTGATTTATCATTTCATCATTAGATAGCCCACGCTCAATATAATCATACCTCTCTTCCATTAAATCATCATACCTCTCTTCATGATGCGTTTTAATTGACTTACCAGTTCTTGAAGAATTCCCGTGCTTTTTTATCTGCGTTATTCGTTCCTCTAGCTCTCCATTATTACGTATTGTTTCCTTAAGCTCGCTTAGACTTTTGTCGCTATGATCTTTGTTATCATAATTGCCATACTTAGTCATGCCTTTACGCATACATTTAGAAGCGTTTTCCTTCATTTGCTTCATTACATTATCTTGTATGATATGTCCTTCTGCTTCTAACTCTATAGCTTTATCTACAAAATCATCCTTAGTGATTTTGCCTGTTAATGCTCCTGAGATATTATTTAAAGAAGCTTTCTTATTGACCATATGCGAAAGTTCAAACCCTATAGCACTAACTGCGTCCATAAAGCTTTTTTTATAACCTATTCCCGTAATATCACAATGCGTTCTCGTCGAAGCTCCAGTTCCTCCCATTTTTATGAACCTCCAGTTTTCTGCCTCTTCTGTTTCCATCATTTCTTTGATGAGAGGAGAGATTTCTTTTCCATAGGCTATGGCATCCTTAGGTTCATAGTGCAGACCATTGTCTTTAGGCTCTGGTGCACACTCCTCGCAAGA
>CAYYNF010000364.1:0-1992 GCA_964472695.1 uncultured Flavobacteriaceae bacterium | reverse complement strand
TGGAAACGAAGAGAGAAGAGCTTATTCTCTTTGCTCTTCTCCTTATGTGGATTCTGATTTGGCTGTAACTGTAAAAAGAGTCAATAAAGGTCTTGTGTCAAATTATATTAACGATAATGTTAAAGAAGGAGATACGATTAAGGTCTTAGCTCCAACTGGTGCATTTACACTTGTTCCTGATTCATCTAAAGAAAGACATATCGTACTTTTGGGTGGGGGTAGTGGTATTACTCCTCTGTTTTCTATTTTAAAAACAGTTCTCAAAGAAGAGCCAAAAAGTAAGGTTACCTTAGTATATGCCAACCAGAGTAAATCTTCAACGATTTTTTTAGAAAATATTGAGCAAATACAAGCAGAAAGTTCTGGGCGTTTGAATGTGATTTATTATTTGGATGAAGAGAATGCTGGAAAGAAGAAGTTTTTAGGTTTGAAAAAACAAAAACCTTTCCTTACGAAATCAAAGTTGATAGACTTATTGACTCCTTTAAAACTAAAATTAACTGACCCTCTTGAGTTTTTTATTTGTGGTCCTTCTGGTATGATGAAGGTGGCAGAAGAAACCTTACTTTTCATGACTTTCCCTCCTAAGGCAATCAAAAAAGAAAGTTTTGTAAGTTTAGATTCAAAGTCAGGTAAAAGTGAAATTGTTAAGGGGGAGCCAAAATCTGTAAAAGTGAAATATTTGGGGCAAGAGCATACTTTTCAAGTAGTTCCAGGCACAACTATTTTGCAAACTGCATTAGATAATGGTGTTGATTTGCCTTTTTCTTGTCAAAGCGGCTTGTGTACTGCGTGCATGGGTAAGCTTATTCAAGGAAAAGTAGATATGAAAATGAATCTTGCTTTAACGGATCAAGAAGTGGATCAGGGTTTTGTGTTAACTTGTGTGGGGCATCCTGTAACTGAGGATGTAGTAATTGAGATTGAGTAATTCAAGTGATATGAAAAATGTTGCTTTAGTAACTGGTGCTAGTAGTGGGCTGGGGAAGGAGTTTGCTAATATACATGCTGAAAGAGGAGGAGATTTAGTTATTGTTGCTAGAAGTCAGGAAAAACTTAATGAACTTAAATTAGAATTAGAAGAGAAGCATAAGATCAAGGTCTTGGTGATTGTAAAGGATTTAAGTTTAAGTTATGCTGCTGCTGAAGTATATGATGAAGTTAGTAAAAAAGGAATAAAAGTAGATTATCTTATTAATAACGCTGGTTTTGGAGGTGTTGGTGAGTTTCATGAAAGAAAAATTGAAGTGGACTTATCTATGATCTACTTAAATATTATTTCTTTGACGACTTTATGTCACCTTTTTTTAAAAGATTTTTTAAAACAAAAAGAAGGAAAAATCTTAAATGTTTCTTCTACTGCTAGCTTAATGCCTGGACCTTTACAAGCTGTTTATTTTGCTACTAAAGCATTTGTTACTTCTTTTAGTAATGCCATAGCGGAGGAATTGAGAGATACAGATGTTAGTGTTACTAACCTTATGCCCGGAGCTACTGAAACTAACTTTGGGAAAGTTTCAGGAATGGACAAAACAAGTATGTTTGCCAAAACTGCCAAAGCTAGAAAAGTGGCTGAGGATGGATATGATGGTATGATGGCAGCTCGATTAAATGTAATTTCTGGCTTAACATTTTCTCAAAGAGTAATGCTAGCTATTATTCCGTTCATACCCAAAAAAGTACAACTTAGGATTGTTAAAAAGATGCAGGGAATTAACTGATCTGTCTTAACTAATGCATACCCTGCGGCAGGCAGGGTTACCCCACAGCTACGAAGGAACGAAGTAGCGAGGAGTAAAAGCGAATAGCCCGACCCTTCGGGTAACGCCCAAATAAATTTATGACTAAACGGTGTTTGGCTTGAAAACTAAGAATTTAATAAGCCTGAGTATCTTATAATCAATTATGTTTTATTATTTATCTTTTTTAGGTATTCAAGCTTGGAGTTAAATGTTAGTCCTATTGTTTTAGCTCTTAATAGAGCTTCTTTCG
>CAYYNF010000363.1:0-1992 GCA_964472695.1 uncultured Flavobacteriaceae bacterium | reverse complement strand
ATACCACACAAGATTTCGTATATTTACACAGAGACTATTTAGGAAGTATCAACGCGATTACGGATAGTGAGGGAGCTGTTTTAGAAGAAACCCATTACACGGCTTGGGGCGAAATTGCCCAATATACAGATGCTAAAGGCAACGAAACTTTAGGTTACCACAGTATCCTAGGCAGAGGCTACACAGGTCACGAGCATTTTAATAACGTAGGACTCATTCACATGAATGGGCGCATGTACGATGCCAAGCTGGGGCGTTTTCTAAGTCCTGATAATTTTATTCAGGATCCTTATAATACACAGAGTTTTAATAGGTATAGCTATGTTTGGAATAATCCTTTGAAGAATAGTGATCCTAGTGGGGAGATAATGCTAACTGGAGGTTACAATTATACTAATAATACGAATTATAATTATAACCAATGGCAATACCAAAGTGCTCCTACAATCGCTGCTCCTACTTGGCAAGGTACCGACTTTGGAGCGATGGCAGGTAGTATTCAAGGGCAGCTATATGCTACAGGTGTTGGTGTTTCCAATTACATGGCAACACAGATGTACAGTCCGCCATCTAGTGATGCAATAACTATTTCTTTGGAAATAATAGCGTGGGGGGATTTTGATGGTTATGTTTATAGCACACAAGATGTGATTAATAATCTTTTTATCGATAGTACATATGAAGCAACTTTATATTATTTAAATGGGGAAGGTGGTACAGTTTCACTAGGACCAAACACTATAAATACTCTTTTAACACATGATTCTTTTTTATATAGACATGAAAGAATTATAAGTGGTCAGACAACAGCATTACAAGGTAATTTTTCTGTTAATCTTACGACAGATATATTTCATGTTGGAAGAACTAATGTCAATTATTCTATTAATTGTAGTTCCGGTAACTGCACTGCTACATACACATTATTTGCTAGTGATGGATATTGGGATGTAGATTATATTGATGAAAATACTCTTGGTAAACTAGGTGTGAAAAGTGAAACTGCTGATGGTCCTGGACCGAATTTAGAAAGGTTTGGTGGCGTACCATATTACTATAGACCTGTAACAGTAAAGTATAAATTCCCTAATCCTGGCTACAAATGAGATTTAAAAATTATAAAATAAAAACATTCTTTACACTAGTTGTAATTTTAATGGTATCATACATCTTCTATGATTATTCCTTATACCACTATGGTAAAAGTGATCTATCAATTAAATACAAAAACTTACCTAATGGGTTAACAACTAACTATTATAGTTTTGATACTGGCAATTTAGGTTTTGTGTTTGAAGATAAATATGGATTCACTACTTTATCTGTTGGAAACTTATATAAGTTAGATAATTATAAGATAAAAATTTCGGATGTACTAAACTATAAATATGATTCTAATAAGTTAATAGTAAATATTATTGATGAAAATAAGAAGGAATACTATTTATCACTATCTGATGGCTTAAAAAGTGAAATAAATATTACTAATGAAGACGAATTTAAAAAATTGCATTCACCAATTATAAATTTAAAAAATGTTAATAAGATTAAACAACTTGAATTAAAAAGAAATTACTCTTTATTCTTAGTTATTCTTATTGCAATTTTCACTCTCTTTGTTATAAAATCAAAAAATAAGTCTAGTTAATGTATTTAAAAATCAGTATTCTAAATAGTCCTGGTGTACAACCCTGATGGCGCAGTTTTGCAAACTGTGTCCACTAACACTTGTGTCTCATTAATAGTTTAAGTTATTGGAGGCTGTCTAAAAAGGCAGCCTTTTGTTTTATAAAAATCAGATGTAGATGTAAGGGTTGTAACGGAAAACGTATACAGTCCACTTACGGGTAAATTGGTAGCGGTAAAAGACAGTAGCGGAAAGGAGTTATGGCGTGCTACCAAGAAAAATGCGAGAGGTCAGTTCACTGAGATTCAACTAGGAAATGGCATCACCAAAACCAATACATACGATACCTACGGACTAGCCGAAAG
>CAYYNF010000362.1:0-2001 GCA_964472695.1 uncultured Flavobacteriaceae bacterium | reverse complement strand
GTATGGGTTATACGGGATCGAAAGATCTAAAGGCTTTAAAAGAAAAGGCTAAGTTTGTAAGAATATCTGGAGCAGGACTTAAAGAAAGTCATCCTCACGACGTTATTATAACAAAAGAAGCACCTAACTATAGAACTTAAATAAAAGGAAAAAAAATGATTTGGATTGTTGACTTCGGATCCCAATACACACAACTAATTACTAGAAAAACAAGAGAGTTAGGTTACTCAAGTAAGATAATTACTGTCGAAGATGCTATTAAAAAAATTCAAAATAAAGAATTGCCAAAAGCATTTATATTATCTGGTGGACCTCAATCTGTATTTGAAGATAAAACTGATTACAGTATTATTTTCGATCAGAAAGTACCTATATTAGGTGTTTGTTATGGAATGCAAATTATTGCACAATATTTTGGTGGAGTTGTAGAAAGAGGTATTAAGGGTGAATATGGAAAAGCAAAAATTCTCTTTTCGAATAATCACCAAATAAAAAATGTACCAAAAGAAGTTAATGTTTGGATGAGTCATTTTGATCACGTGAAAGATGTTCCAAGTAATTTTAAGACAATTCTAAAAAGTGAAAATGATTTAATCTCTGGAATTGAATGTAAAGAAAAGAATATCTTGGCATATCAATTTCATCCTGAAGTAAATCATACAGATCATGGGACTGAACTTTTAGCTTATTTTTTTGATGACATCGCTAAGCTAGAAAAGGATTGGTCAAATGATATCATGCTTGAGAACTGTATAGAAGAAGTTCGAGCAGTCAAAGATGAGTATATATTATGTGCTTTTTCTGGTGGGGTTGATTCTCTTGTCGCAGCAACCCTAACTGAAAGAATTTCAAAAGATAAGTTATACTGCTTTTTTGTAGATAATGGGTTGCTAAGACCACAAGACTATAATCATATTGAGCTCTTGAAAGAGAAAACAAATCTTAAAATTGAAATAATCGATGCTAAAGAATTATTTCTAAGTAATCTAAAAGGTCATAAAGAACCTGAGACAAAAAGAAAAATCATCGGGAAAACGTTTATTGAAGTTTTTGAAGAGAAAGTTAATTCTTTTCAAGAAAACCACGGAATAAAATTTACTCATTTGCTTCAAGGAACTTTATATCCTGACGTTATTGAGTCTATTAGTCCTCATAAGAAAGATGGAAAGTCTGTAACAATAAAGTCTCACCATAATGTCGGAGGCCTTCCTGAAAGAATGAATTTAAAGCTTTTAGAGCCTCTTCGTTTTTTGTTTAAAGATGAGGTTAGGGAGCTTGGTAAAGAGCTTGGATTGAACTCTGAATGGGTTCATAGGCACCCTTTTCCTGGCCCCGGAATTGGAGTTAGGGTTCTAGGTGAACTTACTAACGATAATATTAGAAAAGTACAACAAAGTGATCAAATTCTATTTGAAGAACTGAAGCTACAAAAATTATACGATACGTGTTGGCAGGCATTCACAGTTCTTTTACCAGTTAAAACAGTTGGAGTAAAAGGTGATGCTAGAGCATATGAAGAGGTTATATGTTTGAGAGTCGTAAACTCGACAGACGGCATGACTGCTACCTGGACTCCTTTTTCTTTTGACTTTTTAAGTCAAGTTTCTCGAAGAATTACTAATGAGGTGAAGGGAATAACCAGAGTTGTATATGATGTAACTTCTAAACCTCCAGGTACAATTGAGTGGGAGTAGGAAAAATCTTCTATTTTAGATCATTTTAACAAAAATATTAAATTTGATTTAAAATATATACGACAGGTTCAATGGGAATCAATTAAGGAAAGGTAATGTTAAAGATTGTTTTATTCACATTTATAATGATATTGAGCTCGTGTAGTATGTTTACTAGTAAGAGCTCTATCTCTAGAAGCCTTGTTGTTAATAAGGACGCGACAATTATAATGGGAGATGAAGAGAGAGAAGTTAAGAAAGGAGAAGCTGCAGAGATGCCTTCTGAGTCCTTTGTATTACGAGCAAAAGGAAATATTCCAGTTTACGT
>CAYYNF010000361.1:0-2019 GCA_964472695.1 uncultured Flavobacteriaceae bacterium | reverse complement strand
CTTTTACTTATTTGGAGCCAGGAGGATGTAATCTTGTTCGTTACGAATTGACTGTAGATGTACAGAAGCCTTTACCTATTATTTCCTCTGAAAAAATGTGTACAGGAGATACTGCTATTTTCAATGTAGAAGGGAATTTAGGCGATGTAATTACTTATAGTATTGACGGAGTAGATCAGGGGGAGTTTACTTTAACAGGAAGTAAAGATGTTTTTACTTATCCTAATACCATAGCTAATAGAGAATTTAAAATTACTAAAGTAACTAATCCTAATGGATGTACGATTTCACCTAATTTATCTACTTTATTTGTGTTTAATAATACCGATTTTGATGGGGATGGTATTTATGATTTTTGTGATCAAGATGATGATAATGACGGTATTTATGATATAGACGAGTATTGTGTTGATGAAGACTTTGTGATTGACTTTACCTATTCTACAGATAATTGGATTGCCGAGACTCAAGATGGAAATTTTGATCTCTCGCATTCTACTGATATTACTACTATTAATAGTTGTGATTTTAGGTCAGTAATTCCATCACCTATTAATGGAAATTATATACTATCATACGACCCAGCAGGACAAGGTACTTTTTTTAAAAATACTATTAACCTTAATAAAGACCTTAGTAAGTTCAATGGTGGACAACTCTCTTTCAATATCATAAATGGTTCAACATTAGGAGGAGCTACTCCAAACGGAGGAGGTGTTGATGCACAGCTTGTATATTTATCGGGTAATGATATCATAATTCATACAACTTTTGATGCGACAGATTTACTTCATAATGGATGGAAGAATTTCACACTAGATCTTGTAGCAACACAATGGCTTGATGAAAATGGAATACCAATAACAGAAAGTGAGTTTTTAACAGTGTTATCTGATTTTGATATGGTGAAAATAGAGGTGGAAACGGCTTCTTATAGTGTGTATCAAGATGATTGTAATGAGGATATTGAGTATTTCGGTCTACAAGAAATAAGAATAATACCACCTATCTGTCGTGATACAGATGATGATGGGATTATTGATAGTCATGATATTGATAGTGATAATGATCAATTTACAGATGCTGATGAAGCTTATGTTGATATAAATGCAGATGGAAATGATAATCCTCAGTATGGTTTGGGGGTTAATATGACACATAGTAATGGTTTGATTTCCGAAGTTGGTACTGTGTTGTCTTCTGATTATGAATATGTTAATGTGGAGGCTGTTACAAATAATGTAGCTATTAACTCTATAAGAACACCAATATCAGTAACTACTTGTTTTCATGAAACAGCAGTATTTGATAATGCATATTTTCAAGGGGTTTCTTATACGCAATTTTTAGATGGTAGGCGTTCTCCTAATATAGGAGTAATTGATATTACTAGTAAATTGAAGTATAAGTGGTTATTTAGTGATGATGCGGGCAAAAACTACCGTGAAATGCCTCATAATTCTACGGCAAATACCTTGTCTTTACAGGTTAAACCTACTGATCCAGAATTTGTAGATGGTGCTTATTTTAATTTACATGTATATTATGAACACTATTTAGCAGAGGTAGAATTTGTAGTTAAATTAGAAATAGATTACAATGATACAGATAAAGATGGTATTGCTGATTTATGTGATTTAGATGCTGATAATGATGGTATATTAGATGGAGGAGAATGTAATTGTCCTAGTCAGTCTATCGTCAATGGAAGTTTTGAATATGACGCTAGTTTTGATGATGGACGTCAATATTATTTGAAAAATATTACAGGCTGGCAATCTACAGGAACAGTTTATGAAATGTGGAATCACCCAAATCACGCTAGTGATGGAAGTAATTTTTTAGAAATTGTGCACAGTAGTCTTCAATCGACTTATCAAGAGATTTGTACTGTTCCTGGACAAACGATGAATTGGTCTCTAGACCATAAAAGTCGTACTCTTCATGGTGATACGTATAGTAAGTTTAACCTTAAAATAGGGAAGACCTTTGAAAGTGCTGAATTAGTAAAAATTATAG
>CAYYNF010000360.1:0-2037 GCA_964472695.1 uncultured Flavobacteriaceae bacterium | reverse complement strand
CCCATCGTATGCGAATTATCTCCATCTATAACCAAATCCATAGCACTTCCACAAACCTCTCCTGCTTGAGGTTCAGTAATAGCTAACGACCAGTTAAAACCAGTAGAATTTCCATTATACCACTGTATATATATTTCATCGCCTGATTGAACCAAATATTTAACCGAATTACTTCCCCACGCTATCTGATTGTCACAACTACTATACAAGACTACTTCAGAATAGGCATTCTCACTCAAATTGGCAACAGATAGTACTCCATCTGTTACTGCAGTATAGACATACCATTGAGCTTTATTCCAATTAGTAACTGTCACTTCATTATCGTCAGCAACGTTTGCTGTAATGGGTACGCTACACTGGTCTCCCTCTGTGTAGTCAATCTCTACTGCCTTAAACGCAAAGTCATCACTGTTATCGTTGCGTACTCTAAAAAAGTAATTACTTCCATCTACAACTTCAACAACTAAACTATCTGATACTGAATTATACGACCAGCCATCACACGAACCAAAGCGACTAAAGTAAGCTGCATCGCTATTCGCTGTGTAGAGAGACAACCATCCCGTATGTGTACTTTTGTACTGATACCACTGATACTCGCCCGCTCCCATCGTATGCGAATTATCTCCATCTATAACCAAATCCATAGCACTTCCACAAACCTCTCCTGCTTGAGGTTCAGTAATAATTCGAATCAAGGGTTAAAAAGCATAATTAAGAAACGCAGCAGATAACTTTCCAAAGGCATGTACTATCAGGCCTTTGGTTGACCTAACTTTACTTGCTCGTTGAATATCTGTTTTCTCAATAATCCAGGAGAACATGGCTTCAATGGGCTGCCTCACTCTGGAAACAGCTGTAGAAAATAAATCATCTGCAGCTTTTATTCTTTGCTTGATGATATCGGACATGCCTTTAACAGCCTTAATTGGAGTCAACATTTCTGAATTATACGTTTTTTTCATTTGCTCATTGAATTCATGATTCATGTATATTTTGTCGCCAAAGAAAGTCCGGTCATACATTTGTGACCAAGCTTCCTTGTAGACATTAATGTCGTTCACTGATGCTGGAGTATAAAGTATTTGCTCAGGGAACGGCAAAGTTCCTTGTCTTCTGAAACCCAACATGTGTAACTTCATACCATAGTAGTATAACCCTTTTGTGGAACAATACCCTTTGTCTGTTATTTCACGTGCTACCTTCCCACTTCGTTTACCGGAACAAGTAATGATGGGCATAGAATCCAGTAAATTCTGGTCGATTATGCAATCATCAGGTTGGAAATCCCTAACCAATAGCTCTGACAACCTAGTAAATGCACCATCCAATCGATTTAAGCGATTGTTAAATGCCTGATAAGAACCTAGCTTAGGAAACCAATCCAATAGGTAATCATAAGCAAATTTGTGAATCTGCTTTATTTTGGTATAGCCTTGATATTGAATGCCGAAAAGGTATATCGTCATTACCTCCTGATCTGTAAACTCTGGTTTGTTATTATTACTGAACCGTTCACAGTAATATCTTAATTCGTCAAAATAGTCACACACTAAGTTGTATATTCTTATTAAATTGTAGTCCTTATCCTTGAGAATCATATCTGAAAGCTGCTTCGAAAACAACTCTAAGATACTGATTTTCAGGGATGCATACAAGTAAAACACCCTGATTGTCAGACTTTTTTGCTACTTTTTTGCTTAATAATTCAACCCTTGATTGGCATTACTAGTATTTATAACAATATAAACATTGAGCCTGATTATAGTTTTGTAAAATGTTGGTTTATAATAAAAATAACTGTACTTTTGCGCCCGATTATTATTCATGCCGAACATGTACAAGAAGATGTTGTTGAGTAAGTTATCCGACTAGCGCGATGATGGGAAGTTGAGCTTAGGGTACTGAAAGCAAGCTAATTGTGCCTGTTTGTTTGTATTAGAGTTAAATAAATGTTGGTTAAATTTTAACAGAAAAAACTGTGAACACTTTAAGTTACAAAACAGTATCGGCAAACAAAGCAACTGCTAATAA
>CAYYNF010000359.1:0-2091 GCA_964472695.1 uncultured Flavobacteriaceae bacterium | reverse complement strand
AGATCATACTGACCCTTATACATTGTTAATAGCGGTGTTGCTGAGTGCTCAAAGTACTGATGTAAGAGTGAATCAAATTACACCATTGTTATTTGAAAAAGCCGATAATCCTTATGATATGGTAAAGCTAACGGTGGAAGAGATTAAGGAAATTATACGCCCAGTAGGACTTTCTCCTATGAAATCAAAAGGTATTCATGGGTTGTCACAAATTTTAATAGATAAACACGACGGTAAGGTGCCTAGTAATTTTGAAGATCTGGAAGCATTACCTGCTGTGGGGCATAAAACAGCTAGTGTGGTGATGTCTCAGGCTTTTAATATTCCTGCTTTTGCTGTAGATACTCACATACATAGATTGATGTATCGCTGGGGATTTTCTAATGGAAAAAACGTAGTGCAAACCGAAAAAGATGCAAAACGCCTTTTCCCTAAAGAGTTGTGGAACGACCTTCATTTACAAATTATATGGTATGGCCGTGAATATTCACCTGCACGTGGTTGGAATTTAGATAATGATATTATCACAAAAACAGTGGGGCGAAAGTCGGTGATTAATGAGTATTATAAAAAGGTAAAATCATAAATTTTATAATTATTCGTTGGTGTAATTAGTGTCATAAAATGCTTGAAATACTTTTATGATACTATCATGATCTTTTGTTCCACACATTTCACGTATACTGTGCATAGATAGCATAGGGTTTCCAATATCAATAGAAGGTATTCCTAGTTTTGCTGCGGTCATAGGTCCAATAGTTGATCCACAACCGATGTCATTACGACTACAGAAGTCTTGAAATTCAACATTAGCACGCTTACAGTATTGTTTAAATTTAGCTATAGAGAAAGCATCGGTAGCATAACGCATATTGGCGTTACTTTTTATTACAGGGCCTTTGCCAATTTCGGGAGCATGGTCTTTATCGTGTTTTCCGCCATAACATGGGTGTATGGCATGTGCCATATCGGCAGATATGAAAAATGAATTGGCAATACGTTGGTAGAGTGCTTCGGTATTAGAACTATTGTTATTGTGAATACGTTTAAGTATTGCTTCTAAGAAATTTGATTCAGCACCATTTTGAGACTGTGATCCTATTTCTTCATGCTGAAAATAAACAGCCATCTGTATAGTATCTTCTGATATATCCGATAATGCAAGTGCGGTGTATGAAGCGTGTACACTGGCTAAATTATCTAGGCGAGGGGCGTATATAAATTCATTGTCGATTCCTCCAAACTGACTCGCTTCAGCGTCAAATAAAAATAAGTCCCAACTTAGAATTTTACCTTCGATATTTGTTTCTGATGTAATCCATTCTTCAAAACAAACTGACTCAGATAAGCCTATGATAGGGAACATGTGTTCTTGTGGATTAGGCTTAAAACCGAGTTTGTTTATTTCTCTGTCAAGGTGAATAGCTACTCTAGGGATACGTAGGCGTTTTTCAATTCGAATAATATGTGAACTCAGATTTCCTTGAGTATCCTCGACAATAATACGTCCTCCAAAATATAAATCTTTGTCAAACCAACTTGTAAGTAATACACCTCCATAGACTTCTATATTTAGTAATTGGTAGCTGTGCTGGGTACGTACAGGGTTGTTTTTTATTTTTAAACAAGGGGAGTCAGTATGTGCTCCAATAATATGAAACGGAGATTGTTCATTTAGTTTTTTAGGGGTGTTAAAAATACAAATGCTACCTTCGGCACGTGTTACAAAATATTTGCTATTACTTTTAATTTTCCAAGCTTCATTTTCATGAAGTTCTTGATAACCTTGTGTGCTAAGTTCTTTTTTAAGAGTATCCACTGCATGAAATGGAGTAGCACTCTTATCTATAAAATTTAGTAGTTGTTGGGAGAATAACATAATTTTATGGTTTAATGTTTATTAGTGATAAGGTTGGGTTAATCAATAGCTTCCCAAATAGCATTAGCATTAAGTTTAAAGCTTTTTATAAATTTGAAGTTACATTCAGTGGGAGCAAGTACCGATAAAAATGTGCTAAGATCTTCTTTTTGGTACAGGTGATATATTTGTCCAACAATAGGTTCAAAGCTAAACTTTGCTTGATATATGAG
>CAYYNF010000358.1:0-2095 GCA_964472695.1 uncultured Flavobacteriaceae bacterium | reverse complement strand
ATTTCGGGGTTTTTTATTGCTCTAAAATACAACGAATCCCTTGTATTTACAAGGGGGTCGCATTTTTCTGAATATGCCTATAAAAAAACAGCAATCATAAATGGATTTCATGATTGCTGTTTTTGGTATTTTGTAAATACGAATCAATATTCTGTAACTTTTTTTTCAAAATGATATCCTATAATTTTATAGTCTATATTGAAATAAAATTTATGAGATTTTGGATTGTGAACATAAGTATTTAGCTCAACAGATTTACATCCGTAATCTTTTGCCCATTTTTCAATATGCTTAAAAAATAAAGCTCCATATCCTGATGAGCGATGAGCCTCATGGATTACTACATTATCTACTTCTAGTTGTTTCCCTGAGTAAAAACGCAACGTTATCCATCCACTACTTACCCCAATAAGCTGATCATCAAAAAACAAACCAAAACATTGGTATGTATTATAACTAAACATCTGTATCAGATAAGTTTCTATTTCAGGTAAACTTATTTCGTGATTGAGCTGCAACACTAACTGAGAAATGTCAGTAATATAAGACTGATCTAAAATTTTAAATTCCGGAACACTTTTCATATTACTTTACATCTACCCCAGTATAATTGCTAGGAGTAATTTGCTTTAACTCTGCCTTAATAGCTTCTGAAACCTCTAAAGTATCTATAAAGCTAGCTATAGAATTAGCATTAATTCTTTCATTTGTTCTCGTCAGTCCTTTTAAAGCCTCGTAAGGATTTGGATAAGCCTCTCTTCTTAGAATTGTTTGAATTGCCTCAGCAACTACAGCCCAATTGTTTTCTAAATCCTGAGCCAGTTTAGCTTCATTAAGTAGTAATTTATTCAGACCTTTCAGAGTTGCGTAAAAAGCAATTAACGTATGTCCTAATGGTACACCAATATTACGTAATACGGTACTATCTGTTAAATCTCTTTGTAATCTACTTACAGGTAACTTTGCTGCTAAATGTTCGAATAAAGCATTCGCAATACCTATATTTCCTTCACTATTTTCAAAATCAATAGGGTTAACTTTGTGTGGCATTGCAGAAGATCCTACTTCTCCTTTTTTTATTTTTTGTTTGAAGTAGTCCATAGATACATACGTCCACATATCTCTGTCTAAATCTAAAATAATAGAATTAATACGTTTTAATGCATCAAAAAGACCTGCCATATGATCATAATGTTCGATCTGTGTTGTAGGAAATGAATGATGTAAACCTAACTGTTCTTCAACGAATTTATTACCAAAAGCTATCCAGTCAATTGAAGGGTACGCTACGAAGTGTGCGTTATAATTACCAGTAGCCCCACCGAATTTTGCAGCATTAGGTATATTTTTTAACCCTAATATTTGTTGTTTCAAACGCTCTGCAAAAACAGCAATCTCTTTACCTAAACGTGTTGGTGATGCAGGTTGTCCATGTGTACGTGCCAACATGGGCACCTCAGACCACTGCTCTGATAAATCTTCTATTTTTTGTAATAACTCATCAAACAATGGTAAGTATACGTCTGCGATGGCTTCTTTAATACTTAAAGGGATTGCGGTATTGTTAACATCCTGAGAAGTTAATCCAAAGTGGATAAATTCTTTATATTGTTCTAGCCCTAAACGATCAAAAGCTTCTTTTATGAAATATTCAACAGCTTTAACGTCATGATTTGTTACACTCTCAATCTCTTTAATGCGTAAAGCATCTTCAGAAGAAAATTCAGTGTATAATTTCCTTAAATCAGCAAATACAGCTATATCTATAGCTTCTAACTGAGATAAAGGAGCCTGGCATAATGCTATAAAATATTCTATTTCTATTCGTACTCGGTACTTAATAAGTGCTTCTTCACTAAAATAATTTACTAGTGATTTTGTCTTTGTGGCATATCGTCCATCTATAGGAGTAATAGCCTGTAAAGCTGCAATTTTAGACATGCTTTTGATTTTGAAATTAAAAAAGCAAATATACGCAACCTCAACTTACTTGTAAAACATTATAAAATCTTTTCTTAGTCTATGATGAAGTTTTAAGAGTTAAGTACTCACACAAAAGTAATCAGGTACTTTTCTCCATATTGTTTAAGAATAT
>CAYYNF010000357.1:0-2098 GCA_964472695.1 uncultured Flavobacteriaceae bacterium | reverse complement strand
CACTTATTCAGCGTTATACAAAATTTTAAAATCCTCATTTACAGTCAGTAAACTGTGGTTTTAAAATTTTGAAAGCCTTGACTAAGCACAAAACCTTAGTTATGCAAAGCCTTCTGTTACTCAACGCTAGGCGTGAAGTAGTAGTTCAAAAAGGAATATGTAAAGCAACCTAATCTTCTAGTTTCAGCGCATCTATAAGGCTATGAAGCGTACTGATTTTTTCTCCTAATTTCTGATTAGTAGAGCCAAGAGAAGTAGAAGAACGATGTTCGCTAATCAAAGCATCAAAAGCTACCATCGCCAACAAATCTTGAATATCATCCAAACCAAACTTTTTCTGATAATCTTTTATGCGTAAGTTTAGTATTTTGCTACACTTCTTTATTCGTTCAACTTCACCAACCTCTACTTTCATAGGATAAGTTCTATCACCAATTTGTATGTGAATGGAGACTTTACTCATACCTAATACTTATCTACATTGAACACTTTTTTTTTACTTTCTTATTCGTTAGTATCTTCTTTTAATCTGTCTATGCACTCATCTATCAACACGATGTAAGAAGACACTTGTTCTTTCAACGCTACAACCGTTTCCTTCTCCTCCACATTATCATCAACAATTTTACCATTTTTTTGTGGTATTTTCAACTTTTTATTTTCTTCTACTAATGCCGCAGTATATTCTTTCAGAGCGTTATTCTCTTTTTCTAGAAAATAAGCACTTTCTTTCAGCTGAATGTATTTATTTACTAAAACCTTAATTTTTCTTTCTAAATCATCCGCTTGCTCTGAGAGATATTCACTGTTCATACAATGTAGTTCTTATACCAAGAAAATAAGCGTTACTAATGTACGAACTAAATTCTATTTTATTACGCTAAAGTTGGTTTTTCTACTGTACATCATAAATTACACACGCTATTCCAGTTTCTACGTCTGTACATCAATACGTTTTATGTCTCAAAGTCTTATTGTAAATAGTCAATCGTCTCCATAAGCTTTTAGGTTTTAGCAGTTAGCTATTAGCTTTTTTTAATATCTAGTCATTAGTATTGAGTCTTTAGTACATCTGTCCCTTCATACTGGCTCATCACTAAAAACACACAAAGGTATGTCTTCTTAACCCTTACCGCCCTTTTGAGTACTAAGTCATTAGTACAAAGTACAAAGTTTATTTGACATTAATCATTAACCACTAACCACTCCATTATCACCCCTTCATTTGTTTATTGTTTAATTCCTTCATTCTCTGTTGATAAAGGCACAATCAACCAGACTCCCCATTATTAATTTTTCATTATTAATTATTAATTAAAACGTGCCACTTTCGTGGAATAAAATCTAGTACTCAAAGTATCTAGTATCAATGAGTCGGTAGCGAATAATCGATGGTTTTTATTAATCACTAATCACTGTAAAAACCCATTACACATAACTCAACAGCTAATCTTATAACAATAAACTTGCTTCAATCAAAAATAATATTTTCCTTTATAAAACAAATAACGAAGCTTAACATGAAAAAAATAAGCATTTCATTATTCTTGCTACTGGGGCTACAGCACTATTCCACTGTGCTAGCGCAAGACGAATCAGATGAAGAGACGGTAAAGACACTAAATATATGGCTCAATAGTGTATTGGATTTTGCTACCGTCTATTATATGACCTATACAGGAGATCAGAATGCCCAAGTGCAAAATGTCTCTCAGCAATTAGTAGGTGTCTTGGGTGATAACTTCCAAGATGTATTCAACGAAATGGAGCTAGACTGGATGGGCATGGTAGGACCTGCCAAGGAATTCAAAAATGCTACAGGGCTACACTTCTATATCGTTCCTAGGATCAATACTTTTGACCCCGAAATGGATAGTTTGGTATGGAAAGAATTTGAAGATTGGAACTAGAAGCGCATAGAAAATCCTGTAGCACCCTACCTCATCGTCCAACCTATTATCAATGGTAGTAAAACAAGTGGTTATACTGTAGAAGTACAACTTGCAGTCTCAGATGACATCAACGCTAGAAGATACCACCTCAAGACAGACGATAAAAATGTATTCCAAGAGACATTCAAAGGGTGGAGAAGCAATGA
>CAYYNF010000356.1:0-2100 GCA_964472695.1 uncultured Flavobacteriaceae bacterium | reverse complement strand
ATTGCTTATAACGAAAAGCAGCTTGATATTAATGCTGGAATTAAGATTAGAACTATTGATTTTAATGACGAAGGTGAATTAGTACCACAGATTATAAAAACAACTACTGGTAGAGTACTGTTCAACGAGAAAGTTCCAGCAGCAGCAGGGTACATTAATAAGGTTTTAACTAAAAAAGCTTTACGTGATATTATTGGAGATATATTAAAAGTAACTTCAGTACCTGAAACAGCAGCTTTCCTAGATTCAATTAGAACACTAGGATTTAGTTTTGCCTTTAGAGGTGGTCTTTCTTTCAGTTTAGGTGATATTATTATTCCTGAAGAAAAGAAAGCTATGATTGCTGACGCAAATAGCCAAGTAAACGGTATTGTTGGTAATTATGAAATGGGATTAATTACAAATAATGAACGTTACAATCAGGTAATTGATATCTGGACATCTACTAATTCTCAGCTGACAGAATTGTCAATGAAGCGTATTAGTGAAGATCAACAAGGTTTCAACTCAGTATTCATGATGCTTGATTCAGGAGCCCGAGGATCGAAAGAGCAGATTCGTCAGTTGACAGGTATGCGTGGTCTAATGGCGAAACCTAAAAAATCAGCTGATGGTGGTGGTGCTATTATTGAAAACCCAATTATCTCGAACTTTAAAGAAGGACTTTCAATTTTAGAGTACTTTATTTCTACTCACGGTGCACGTAAAGGACTTGCGGATACGGCTCTTAAAACAGCTGATGCAGGATATTTAACACGTCGTTTAGTAGATGTATCTCAGGATGTAATTATTAATGAGGAGGACTGTAATACGCTTAGAGGTTTAGAAGTATCTGCCTTAAAGAAAAATGACGAAATTATTGAGTCATTAGGAGATCGTATTGTTGGTCGTACTGCGTTGAATGATGTGGTAAATCCTCTGAATCACGAAGTAATTGTAAAGGCTGGTGAAGAGATTAATGATTTACATGTAGAGTTAATCAATGCATCTCCTATAGAAAGCGTAGAAGTTCGTTCTGCACTTACTTGTGAAACTAAGCAAGGAATTTGTAAAAAATGTTACGGTCGTAACTTGGCTACTAATAAAACGGTACAGCTAGGAGAGGCAGTAGGTGTTGTAGCAGCACAGTCTATTGGTGAACCAGGAACACAGCTTACATTACGTACATTCCACGTTGGAGGGGTTGCAGGTAATATTTCTGAGGAGAATAAGTTAAAAGCGAAGTTTGCAGGTGTTGTAGAGATAGAAGAGCTAAAAACTGTAAAAGGAAAGAATAGCGAATCAAAAGTTGTAGATATCGTTATTTCTCGTACTTCTGAAATTAAGATTATCGATCCTGTAACAAATGTGGTGATGAGTACTAATATCATCCCTTATGGTTCGGAATTATTCGTAAAAGAAGGAGATAAAATCAATATCGACGATGTAATTTGTGAATGGGATCCGTTTAATGGGGTAATTATTGCTGAGTTCGGAGGAAAGATCAAATATGAGAACCTAGAGCAAGGTGTTAACTACCAAGTAGAGATTGATGAGCAGACAGGTTTCCAGGAAAAAGTAATATCAGAATCAAGGGATAAGAAAAAGATTCCTACCTTATTATTAGTAGGAAAAGGAGATGAAGTACTTAGATCTTATAACTTACCAGTAGGAGCACATTTAATGGTAAATGACCAAGAAGCTATTGATCAAGGTCAAGTTCTTGTTAAGATTCCTCGTAAATCTTCTAAAGCAGGTGATATTACAGGAGGTCTTCCACGTGTAACGGAGCTATTCGAGGCACGTAACCCTTCAAATCCAGCTATTGTTTCTGAGATTGATGGTGTAGTTTCTTTTGGTAAAATTAAGCGAGGTAATCGTGAAATTATAGTAGAATCTCGTTTAGGTCAGGTTAAAAAGTATTTGGTTAAACTTTCAAATCAAATATTAGTACAAGAAAATGATTTTGTACGTGCAGGAATGCAGTTATCTGATGGAGCAATTGCACCAGTAGATATCCTTAAAATTAAAGGACCTTCTGCTGTACAGCAATACCTAGTAAATGAGGTACAAGAGGTATATCGTTTACAAGGGGTGAAGATTAACGATAAGCACTTTGAG
>CAYYNF010000355.1:0-2100 GCA_964472695.1 uncultured Flavobacteriaceae bacterium | reverse complement strand
AATCAAAAGGTTTACCTGGAAGGGTTTTAAGAGAGGCGTTAGTTAATGCCCTAATGCACCGTTCTTACCGTGAGCACGAGCCCATTCAAATTATTCGATACAGTAACAGGTTAGAAATTAGGAATCCTGGTTTTTCTCTTAAGCCGGAAGATGCTTTAGGTGAGCCAGGTTCCAAACAAAGAAACCCATTTATTGCAGCTGTTTTTCATGAAACTAATTTAGCAGAGACCAAAGGTAGTGGCATTAGAACCATGCGTAATCTAATGAGGTTGTCTGGAATGGTGTTGCCTACTTTTGAATCTGAACATGGGAGTAATCAATTTACCGCTAGACTTTTACTACATAATTTTTTAAGTGAGAGTGATTTATTATGGTTAGCCCAATTTGATAATTTTGAGTTAAATAATGATCAAAAGTTAGCTTTGGTTTTTGTTCGTGAAATGGGGGCAATTGATAATTTAACTTATCGTCAAATCACTGGAGTAGATGTCCTTAAAGCAAGTGGGGAATTACGTCACCTCAAGAACTTAGAATTGTTAGAACCGAAAGGTAAAGGAAAAGCTACTTACTATGTAGCGGGTTTGCTGCTTAGTGCACCAGCAAAAGAAATTGCTGATAGTGTTGAAAAACAGGTTAATCAAGGGGTTAGTGCACCAGCTGACAGTCTTAGTGCACTAGCTGTAGACCTTAGTGCACCACCTAAAGAAATTCAAGAAGCAATTGATAATTTAGGGCAAAGAAGTAACCCAGAAGAGGTTCAGTCAATAGTAATTCAATTGTGTAAATGGAAGCCTCTTAAATCTTCCGAAATAGCAAAAATACTCAATAAGAGCGATAAGTATGTTTTGAGGACATATATACAACCATTAAAAGACCAAGGGAAAATAAGGTTTACTATTCCAGATATGGAAAAGCATCCAGATCAAGCATATACTACAAATTAACATATGAGCAACTTCCAATTTCTACATAGCGAGTGGCCAGGAGTCTTCAATAAGATGAAGAAGGCAGAAGAGCGTATCAACACAGAACCTGTGTCTACGGCTAACTATTGTCGATTGGTGCTGGAAGAGATGGTCTACAAGCTCTATGATGCAGAATATTTGGAGCTACCTTACAATACGGATTTGGTCAATCTAATGAACCATGGAGAGATAAAAGATCTGATTCCTTATGCGATTCATAACGGTTTACATATCGTGCGTAAGACAGGTAACAATGCTGCGCACTATGGTAAGCGTGTAACCAAGGATGGTGCGCTTATCAGTATTAAGTACCTACATAGCTTCTTGAAGTGGTATGCAGGTAACTATGCAGAGACTCCAGTAGACTTACCTGGTAGCTTTGATATATCAGGTATTCCTAAAATTGGAGAGGCTGGGCGTAAGTTACGTGAACTACAACAAGAACGAGAGAAGGAACAAGCTCAGCAGAATGCGCTCATAGAACAACTACTCAAAGAGAAAGAGGAGCTGCTCCAGAAAGCAAAGGAAAGTGAGGATGCCTTTAGCTTATTTAAGCAACAAACAGAGGCAGCTCGTCAAGCGGTACAAGCTCAGAAAGCAGAGCGTAGAGTAGAAGTCAAGCCACCATACACAGAGGCTGAGACCAGAAAGCATTTAATAGACATCGACCTGAAGGAAGTTGGCTGGGACCAATTACGTGAAGGTCGAGAGTTGGAATATCCTGTTAAGGGTATGCCAATCACTAATGATAACCCTAAAGGCAATGGTTATGTAGACTACGTACTATGGGGTGATGATGGTAAGCCTTTAGCCATAGTAGAAGCTAAGCGTACAACTAAGGATGCAGAAGTTGGTAAGCACCAAGCTTCATTATATGCGGACTGCCTGGAGCAGATGCATGGTCAACGGCCAGTTATCTTCTTTACTAATGGATACGAGACCATGCTTTGGGATGATACCTTCTACAGTGCTAATAGAAGGGTGTATGGGTTCTATTCCAAAGAAGAGTTGCAATGGATGATCCAACAACGTGAGACACGTAAGGATTTACGTCTTGCAACAGTAAACAAGGATATAGCTGGTAGAGACTACCAGATGATGGCAATACAGCGTGTAGCTGAGACGTTGACAGTGG
>CAYYNF010000354.1:0-2102 GCA_964472695.1 uncultured Flavobacteriaceae bacterium | reverse complement strand
GAATTTAATACACTTAACTTAGTTGATGATAATAAAATTAATGATGTTAAGTCTAGTTTTCAAAGAGGAGAAAAAGCATTAAGAAGAAGATTAAAAAAGGAAGATCTTGACGAGGACACCATAGAGGAGGTAATGGAGTTCGACTTTGAAAAAGATAACTTAATTTTTTGGACTATCAATCCCAAGTCTGTTGTTCTAGATGATTACAGGTTCAAGCTATTCTTAGAAAACAGAGGTTTTTTTAAGGTTATGCTAAATGAAAGTGAGTTTACTTTTATTCGATCTAACAATAACATAATCGAGCCAGTAACCACTTCTGTTATAAAAGATTATGTACTAGATTATATTGAGGCTAACCATACGGAAGTCTACAACTTTTTCGCTAAGTCAGTAACTAAGTTCTCTGATAACTATTTATCAATGTTAGAGACAAAGCAAATAGTTTTATTAAAAGACACTCCTGATTGCAGTTTTTTATTCTTTAATAATGTAATTGTAAAGGTTTTAGGAAACAAACTAGAGTATATTGATTATAGAGATATTAATGGTTTTGTATGGAGAAAAAACCTAATAAACAAGGATTTCAACTTCACTACAGATAACTCAGATTTTGAAACTTTTGTAAACAATATATCTCAAAAGAATGAGAAGAGAAAACAGGCTTTAGAGTCTTGTTTAGGTTATTTAATCAATAACTATAAGAAACCATCAGAGGCTGTAGCTATTGCCTTGTACGACCAAACGTCAAGCGATAACCCAAACGGACGTACT
Source organism: uncultured Flavobacteriaceae bacterium (assembly GCA_964472695.1). Lineage (GTDB taxonomy): Bacteria > Bacteroidota > Bacteroidia > Flavobacteriales > Flavobacteriaceae > Aquimarina. The sequence continues at coordinate 1,331 of CAYYNF010000354.1, read as the reverse complement.
GGTAAGACTTTATTAGCTCAGGCAGTAGGGAAATTAAGGTCTCTTTGTTCGATTGATGCTAAGACGTTTGATCCTAAGAAAGGCTTTGCATACCAAACTATTAGCATTGATAACAACGTTGTACTGTTTGACGACTTAAGAAAAAACTTCAAGCTAGAGGATTGCTTTAGTATGATTACTACTGGTTTAACTATTGAGAAAAAGAACCAGCAACCTATTGTAATACCTTTTAAGGATAGTCCTAAAATCTTAATGACATCAAACTATATCTTATCTGGTGTAGGAGGTTCTCACGAGGATAGAAAAGTAGAGCTAGAGCTTTATAGACATTATTCGAGTAAATTTCATCCTTACGATGAGTTTGGAAAGCGTTTTTTCGATGATTGGAATGAGGAGGACTGGAACAGCTTTTTTTGTTACATGATAAGAAATATACAACTGTATTTAAACAAAGGAATTATTAGAGTGCCTTTGGTTACAGGTAAGGCTAGAAAAGTGATTAGTAATACAAACGAGGACTTTTTTAACTGGTGTAATGACGATAAAACTTTTGCTCCAGAAGTGTATTACTCAGCATCGGCTTTATTAGATGCTTACAGAAAGTCAGAAAACGAAATGTATAGAAATATGAGCTCAAATCTGTTCTCTAAGTGGTTAAATCTATTCTTTGAGTATAAAGGCTGGGACAGAGTAGATGTTAGACAGGGGAATGTTAGAAAGTTTAAGCTAGAGGGTATAAAAATAGAGTTTAAAGAAGAAGTTGAAGAAATAGAGTTTTAATTATGAACATAACACCGAGACCATACCAAAACGAAATAAGCTCTAAAGCAGTAACTATCTTAAACGACCATAACTGTCTAATTCTTAACATGGAAGTTAGAACAGGTAAAACACTTACCAGTTTAATAATATGCGCTAAGATGCAAGTTAATAGAGTACTGTTTGTAACCACTAAAAAAGCAATACCTAGTATTAAAAGTGATTATAAATTGTTATCTCCTTTATTTACAATGGACGTTATCAATTATGAGAGTTTGCATAAGATTACTAAGAATGATTATGATGTAATTATTATAGATGAGTGCCACAAGTTAGGAGCGTTCCCTAAACCATCAAAACGAACTAAAGACTTAAAAGCTTTTACTAAGGATAGTAAAGTGATCTTTATGACAGGAACACTAACACCAGAGAGTTATTCTCAGATTTATCATCAATTATTTGTTACTAGGTACAGTCCTTTTAACAATTACTCTAACTTTTACAAATGGTCGAAAGACTTTGTAATAGTTGCAAAAAAGAGAGTAGCTAACGGAATGCTGGCTAATGATTAC
>CAYYNF010000353.1:0-2107 GCA_964472695.1 uncultured Flavobacteriaceae bacterium | reverse complement strand
GTTTTACTTGCAGCAAACTTGAAGTTATGACGATCATTTAAAGCATATTTTGCCATAACAGAAGGTAATACATCAAAAAAGGAATTATCAAAAGATCCATTTTGAATCTCTGTATTAAAATCACCTTTTTGAGAAACAGACTCCGCTCTTAACCCAACATTTACCATTAACTTACTATCAAAGAATTTATGACTATAAAGGGCATATCCAGAATAGATATTTTGATTACCATTATAAGAATTCTGAATATCATTAACTCTTCCTCCAGCAATAGCCATTGTAGCATCGGTTAGATAATCATCAATATTATGAATATCGTTAAAAACTACTTCATTGAATGCAGGTCTAAAAGAATATAAATTAGAAATTAAATCAGAAGATTTTAATCTAGCAGCAACCCCTAAAGTTACTTCACTTAAGTTGTCGTCATCAGCGTTTTTGTTAAATCCATACTTAAATGCTGCCTTTGAAGAAAATTCTTCTTCTTTTAAATCCTGATAAAATCTTGAATTATCTACACCACCATCAATAAAAAAGGTGTAGTTTTCTGTATCATTTTCATCAAAGATTAAGGAATTTTGTGTTCTATCGGGAATATCATTATATAATATAGAGTAACCTACTGCCCAATCTATCTTTGCATTATCGTTAAATCTATTTTTACCTACTAATTGATTTATAAATAATTTTGTTTGATTAAAAGTACCTCTTTTGGCAAACCTATAAGTTTCATTAAGCCTTATAACTCCATTGGCTGGTGTACCTACAAATTGATTATTACCATTACCTCCTGTAAAATCATCATTCCAACCTGTATATTCACTATAGTTTTGTGCAGAAGAATTCAAAAATAATGAAGAAAATAATACAGAATGATCTTTATTAATTTTGTAATTTAAGTTAGCAAGTAAGTTAGAATTGGTGTTATAATCATAAGATTTTCTGTAGTATTCTGTTCTGATAAAACCTGCTGCTGATATCCTACCAAAATCATTGGTTTCGATATAATTACTACTACTATTAAATCCTCCAGAAATAAATAAATCAAATTTCCCAATCTCTGATTTAAAACTATTACCTACACTAAAAGCAAAATTTGGAAGCACTTGATACCCCGACTTATCTTGACGGTTCCAACTTGTCGTATAGGTACTTAATGTCAATGGACTTCCTGCTCTACTAATAGAATTTAAACCTGATTTACCAGGACCTTCCATTAAATAAAAAGCATCTAAATCTAATACATTAGTATTTGTAGAAGCACCTACACTTAAATTTACTTTTAAGTCTCCTTTATGCTTTTTAGAAGTAATATCGATATTTGCACCACCAAAGTCGGCATAGTTTTCCGCTTGGAAAGTTTTACTAATACTCACATTTTGAACAATATCAGTAGAAAAAACCCCTAAATCAAAGTTCTTACGTGCAGGATTATTACTTGGAATTGGTAACCCATTAAGTGTAGTAATATTATAACGATCCCCAAGACCTCTTACAAAAACAGAACCTGAACCTCCTTCTTCTTTAGTAACCCCAACAGTTTTAGTTACTGCACTAGCCACATCACTAATTCCTTTTTTAGCAATTTCTTCTGAACCAATAGCAGTTTTAATCTCTATAGACTTCTTTTGTTCTAAAAGTAATGCTTTCTCACTCTCCTTAACTGCTGATGTACCTTGAATCACTACAGTTTCTAATGCAGCAGCACTTACTCCTAACTCTTCATTTAATGTAGTAGTCTCATCTTCTTCAATAACTACATTAGGAATCTCCTTAGTCTCATATCCTACAAAACTAAAAGTAATCGTATAAGTACCTGGTTCAATATTTTCTATAAGATAATTACCATCAAAATCTGTAGAACTACCCTTAGTAGTTCCTTTGATATACACATCTGCAAATGGTAAGGGCTCACCTGCCATTTCCTTATCTTGAACAAGACCTTGTAAGTTACCTGTTTGAGCCATTGCTAAAACGGAAAACCAAAATAAATTAAAAACTAGTAAATACTTTTTCATTATTTTTGTACTGATTATTAATTGGATGCAAATGTATGTATCTCAATGTTAAATTCATGTTAAGAACTGTTACTGTTTGATAACATACA
>CAYYNF010000352.1:0-2114 GCA_964472695.1 uncultured Flavobacteriaceae bacterium | reverse complement strand
ATAATAATCAATAGATTAAAGTAAGTATTAATAATCTTATTTAAACATACTCTAAGACCTACTTGAAAAATAGCATGAGTTTACAAGTACAAAATGTATCAACTAACCTACTGTGCTCTTACTTGCTTATAAAGAGACGAATAAAAATACTAAGAAAACTGTTCCCAGTCTTTCCAAACAACTTCAAAACCCTGATTTTTTAACATCTTAGAGACTTCTTCGGTAGAGCGTTCATCTGAGATTTCAAATTGCTCTAAACTTTGTGGTTCAACACTGTACCCCCCAGGATTAGTTTTAGATTCTGCACTAATTGAAGTGATTCCCAAGTGAACAACATGATTCCTAAAATACTCACTCTCACGAGTTGACATAGAAAGTTCTACATCTTCGTCTAATAAACGAAAAGCACAAATAGCCTGAACCAGATCTTTATCCGTCATCTCAACTTTAGGCTCAAGACCTCCACTATGAGGTCTAAGTCTAGGAAAAGAAATAGAGTACTTTGTTTTCCAGTATTTTTTCTGAAGATAATGTAAATGTAGCCCTGTATAAAAGGCATCTGTACGCCAATCTTCAAGTCCAAAAAGAGCTCCTAGTCCTATTTTATGAACCCCTGCTTTACCTAGTCGATCTGGAGTCTCTAAACGATAATAAAAGTTACTTTTTTTGCCTTTTGGATGATGTTTCCTATATTCTCCTTTATTATAAGTTTCTTGATATACTAAAACAGCATAAAGTCCGTTATCAACTAATTTCTCATATTCATCCTGATCCAAAGGCTGAACCTCTATAGTTATATTAGAGAAATGAGCTTTAATTAGGCTAATGGCATTATTGATATAATTCACTCCTACAGAACGATTTGCTTCTCCCGTTACTAGAAGAATATGATCAAAACCTTTGTTTTTTAAAAACGCTACTTCCTCTAAAATTTCATCATCTGTAAGTGTACGACGTGCAATTTTATTGGTCATACTAAAACCGCAATAAGTACAAATATTTTGACATTCATTACTAAGATACATAGGAGCGTACATTTGCATTGTGTTACCAAAGCGTTTTTTAGTAATACGACTACTCATTTGTGCCATCTGCTCTAAATAAGGTTGTGCTGCAGGAGAAATCAACGCCTTAAAGTCTTCCAAATCTCTTTTAGATTTATTTAAAGCATTTTCTACATCTAGGGAGGTTTTGTTATAAATATCCTGAGTAAGTTCATTCCAGTCGTATCTATCGAACACCTCTGAAAAACTCGTATCATCCTTAACCAGACGTCTATCTGATAATTTTGCACTACTACGACCCAAGTCTATTTTTTGATATGTATCTTTCATAATAACAAAACATTTCTTACTTATTTTGATTGATTTTATGTGTAATGGAGCACACTCTTAAGTATTAAAAGTTTTTATGCAAAAATACATTTTTAAAATAACAGTATTTCAGTAAGAAGTCATAAATACTAGTTTTCCAACTAGCCTTCCTTCTTTTAGAAAGAGTTGTAAGTCATAAAAGATGATCCTTCTATTATAAATTCTATTTTTCATCAAAAGATTGATGTACTATGAATTAAATAGCTGCTTAAAAAACAAATGATTTGGTCTTCGTATTTTCGAAAATTCAGGAATAACCTGTTGACCTATTCTAAAAATAGGTTCATACAGTTTTGATTCATTAATTTTACGCTTACTTACAAGCCCCAAACGGTTATTAATAGGAGCTATAAACATAATTAACGTACTACAAATCACAGTAATCTTAAGAACTCCAAAAATCCCCCCCAATAACCTATTGATAACACTAAGGAAACTCCCATTCACAAGATTATTGAATAGTTTCATAAAAAGTTTCAATAACCACCTTCCTAAAAAGAAGACAATAACGAAAGACAAAACATCAACATAAATGTAGTCAATATCAACAAAATTTATGATAAAACTAGAGACAAGGTTTTTCAAATTTTTAGCAAGTAATATCGATAAACCTATAGATATTAAAGAAGTAAATTCAGAAATAATACCTTTCACTATTCCCGATATTAACCCATATAATAGTAATATTCCTAGAATAAAGTCAATAACATTAATATTTATGTTTTGGAAGTCACTATAGTT
>CAYYNF010000351.1:0-2131 GCA_964472695.1 uncultured Flavobacteriaceae bacterium | reverse complement strand
ACTAGATACTTGATATTAGATTTTAGATATTAGATGTGAGACTATTAGCTAACAACTAACCGCCAGAAGCCACCCCCTAACAAGCTAACCCCTAACTAATCGCTAACAACCAACCGCCAAAAGCTAAACCCTAACCGCTAATCACTAAACGCTAATTTCTAACTACTTAGTACTAAATTCTCTATACTAACATCTAACCGCTAACAACCTACGACGCATGTGCTTTTCGCTGCCCTACGAGTGCAAATTCATTCAGGATAATCTCTGTGGTATAACGTTTTTGTCCTGCGGCGTCTTCCCATTGTCTCGTAGTAAGTTTCCCTGTCATTGCTAGCTCTGTGCCCTTGTGTATGTGTTTTTGTACTAAGTCTGTTTGTTTTCCCCATACGACTATGTTGTGCCACTCGGTTTTGTTTACCCAGCTTCCTGAAGTGTCTTTGTACGATTCATTGGTGGCAATTGAAAATTTTGCCATTCTCTTATTACTAGCCAACTCCTTAATCTCTGGAGTGTTTCCTACATGACCGATTAACTGTACGTGATTCTTAATGTTCATAAGACTTTTATTTTACTGTGATTAAAAAAACGCTCTACTGATGAGCAACACCACAAAGTAAAATAGAGGATTAAACAACAATCGAACATTAATCGTTTGCTGTCGTTTACAGTCGTTTGTAACTAATTGTACTGAATTGTACTTGCTTACACTTATTTGTTACCTTTTAACATATAATCTTGATGCTCTACGATCAAAAATTTATTTTTCCCATCTTTTTTCACCTTCAAAAACCCATAGTCATAACAGAACAAATACACATCTCCTTTTTTATTTTTCCAGTAATGTGTAAAGTAATTTTCGTTGAAACCCTCTCCTTTCAGCACCGATCTTCTTACTGTACTAAAACCCGATTGATTGTACTTTTTAAGCACTTTTCGGTTAATTTTTAATTGTTTATCTACTTGAAAATAAAAAGCCTCGTTCTGTTTTCTTTGTTCATATTGATGTGCAGATTTACACTTAGAAGAACAAAATTTTTTCCCTTCTCTCCCAACCAATTTTTCTTTGCAAACGATACATTCCATACACTATAAAAGAATATTATACGGTTAAAATACTAATTAAATTTGGTTTTATATCTATAATGGCGATATGAATCAATTACCAATCATATCGTTAAAACACTTATACCTTAATGACAAGCAACAAATAGGGCTAAAATTCTATTCTAACAAGGTAATAGAAGCACTAGTAAAACAACTCAATGAGCCCAAATGGAGCAAAAAACACCAATTGCCTTACATTTTAAATAACAGACAAAATCTCACATCTATTTTCACCACATTTAAAGGTGTGGCTTACGTAGATTGTAAATACTTCTTTAAGAACAAGCCTCATCCTTCCCCCGTAAAACAGAACGGCGATGTGACATGGTTTTATGAAGCACAGAAAAAGCAAAAATTCAAATGTCCAGACAGCTATGTCGCCAAGCTCAAACTTAAAAAATACGCCAACAACACCATAAGGGCCTATATAGGTGAATTTGAGAAATACATTCGTCATTATAAGAATCGTGACATCAACTCTTTAAACGAGCTGGATATTAGAAAATACATCAACCACCTAATTACAGAGCAACGGTCTAATTCGAGCCTAAATCTTGCTATCAATGCAATTAAGTTTTATTACGAAGTGGTGCTTGATATGCCCAATAGGTTTTATGAAATAGAAAGACCACGCAAAGAGCACACACTCCCCAAAGTAATTAGTAAAGAGGAGGTTAAGAAACTGATCAAGGCCACAACATACCTAAAACACCGATGCATTATCTCTTTACTATATTCTGCTGGACTACGAAGGAGCGAACTTATCAACCTCAAAATAAGCGATATAGACAGTACTCGAATGTGCATACGTGTAGAAAACAGCAAAGGAAACAAAGACCGCTACACCCTATTATCAGAAACTTTATTGCTGGACTTGAGGGCTTATTACAAACAACACAAACCCAAAGAATACTTATTTGAAGGAGCCAACGGTGGGCAATACAGCCCTACTAGCATTGTAAAAGTTGTAAAGAAGGCTTGTAAAAAAGCAAAAATAAAAGAAATAACTCCGCACATACTTAGACAT
>CAYYNF010000350.1:0-2138 GCA_964472695.1 uncultured Flavobacteriaceae bacterium | reverse complement strand
GTATGGTATCTCCTGTAGTACTCAAAGCCCAGCTTCCTACTTCACGTATTGCTATACCTTTTGTAGCGGTGAAAATATTATGATCTGGTTCACTTATATGAATGATACTTCCTGCCGATACACCTTCATAGGGAGTAGTCCAGCTCAAAGTTCCTTCGCTAGAGTAGCTTTTGTCAAATGAATCAGTTGTTGTGTTCCATGGCTTTTCAGTGAAATAGATTTTTTCTCCAGCATTTAAGTCAACGAAAGTAATAAAGGTAAATCCATCAGGAGTATCACTTTGATAGCCTATAAAAGCGATATCTCCAGGTGATAATTGTGCTTTCAGAAAATGGAATGTGAAAATGAAAAATAAAATACTAATCCTTTTCATAATTAAGTTAAGTGTTTATGAAATTTATGGATTAATTATCAATAAATTGATTTTTTTGTTGTAAAATATCTTTGTTAAAGAGTGAATTTTATGTGTTTTATCTATTTTTTTGTGAAAGAATAAAATTATACCAATTGAAATATTATTTATACGAAAAATAATATTTCAATTGGTGTTATGTGTCATAAAAAGAAGGGGGGATCTCAGTTTTGCTATCTTTTCTGTATGTTTAACTATTATCTTCTTCTTTTTGGAGAGGTAGGACTCCTACTGTATTTTTCTCGAAGATGATTCGATTCTGGTTTGTCTCGGGGGATATCTATTGTTACAACTTTTATACTTGGGGCATTGTAACGATTTTTTAAATTCTCGAGTGCTTTATAGATAGTTTCAATCGCATCGGGATTTATTTTATTATGCTCTTTAGCTATTTGTTGTATATCTTTTATCAGTTCGTCTGGTGAATATTTTTTAATTTTAGCATTAGCCGCTTTACTAGTAATCACTCCTAAATTTACTAGTTGTTTTATATTTCTAATTACTCCATCCCTTATGCTTTCTAATTCATTTACATTTTTAGTAATTTTGACTACTTTTCTGAAGCTATCGCCATTGTCAAGTAGTACTTGACAACGCTCAGCTCGATATATTAGCGAACGTAAACGCCTTAAATCTGAGTTAGTGGCATCAAGTATTTTTTCATAACTTGTAAGTTGTTCCATCGATGTTTTTAGATTGCTTTCTTCTCCAAAAAGGGCAAGTGCTTGAGATATATCTGGAGCTAGTTCTAGAAGTTTATCAGTAGGAGAGGAAGTATATCGGAGGGAGAGATTTTCTTCTATCCTCGAAATTAAATTTCTTAGAGCCTCTTGGTTTACACTCTCTACAGGGGTAGGGCGTTGTGCTGTTTGTCGCCTTTCAGATCTTGTTTCAGGGAATCTTTCTGGAAACTTTCGTTTAGATTGTTCTATTTTATGAGCTTCTTTTCTATTAAATTCTATTAAGTGTTTTAGTTGCTGTTCGGGACTTAACCCCTCCATTATCGTTTCCCGTCTTTTGTTTGAAAGTGAGCTAGCTAATTTGTCACTAATTCTTTGTAAGTATCTAATTATATGACAGGCTTCATTTCCACTTAAGACATTTTCTGAACCGTTATTAAGAATTTCGTATTGTAGGTATCTAATAAATTGAGCGATTCCATTTTTAGGTATGGAGTCTCTTCTGTATTTGTTTAAAACTTCATATTGAAGTTCTAATAGGATGTTAGTCATTATTAATTTAATACAATCAATGCTAGCCATACTATATTCATTATCCTTTCTTAAGTAAAGTTCACGATTTATACGTTGTTGATATTCTCCTTCTTTTATTGGTATATTTAATTCTCTAGCGATACGTTCTAGTAGTCTCCCCATCTTAATTAAATCTGGACCAAAGTAGTATATATAAGGTAGAGATCTATCAAACTCTGCTAATAAGTATGTGATCTCAGTATCCATCCACCTAACTTTGTGTTTATGAACCTTATCAAGTATACTTCTATCTCTATTATCTAATCTTTTTTGTTGGTAGTTTTCGTTCATATTCTGATTTTCAATAAAAAGTAAAACTCAAATTTACATAATTTCAATACAGTATTATTTTTTCATATTTTCTATATTAATTTATCATAAGCTTCTTATTACTCTTAGGTATTATTTTTTGATGATAATTAGAGGTTATCACGAATAATTTCGTAAACAATTATTCTGCGTATAAATTATTC
>CAYYNF010000349.1:0-2149 GCA_964472695.1 uncultured Flavobacteriaceae bacterium | reverse complement strand
TTATAAACTCAATGTTACCTCTATTTACCAATATTTAGAACAGCGCTTTGGAAAAACCAGTTACAAAACAGGAGCTTTCTTTTTCTTTATTTCACGAGTATTAGGAGCTTCTTTTCGCTTATATCTTGTGGCACTGGTGCTGCAACAGTATGTGTTCACATCTTTAGGAATTCCTTTTGAGGTAACCGTTATTTTATCCATTCTTCTCATATGGATTTATACATTCCGAGCTGGTATTAAAACTATTGTTTGGACGGATACCTTGCAAACCTTATTTATGTTATTAGCAGTAGGAATGTCGATCTATTTTATTAACGATAGAATTGGCTGGTCATTCTCTGAATTCTTAGCATCTGAAGAGCTAAAAAACTATAACCAAATCTTATTTTTTGATAGCTTCTTAGAAAAAGGACATTTCCTTAAATCTTTTATCGGAGGTATTTTTATTGCAATCTGCATGACAGGTCTCGATCAAGATATGATGCAAAAGAATTTAACCTGCAGAAATCTAAAAGAAGCTCAGAAAAACATGGTTTCCTTTAGTGTAGTACTCGTAGTTGTAAATTTTATTTTCTTACTACTAGGAGCATTGCTTTTCATATACGCAGGTAAATTCGGGATTGAAACCCCAATCGTAGATGGTAAAACAAAAACAGATTTGTTGTTTCCTGAAATTACGATTAGTAGCGGACTAGGTATTCCTATTGCTGTGGTCTTTCTATTAGGTCTAATTGCCGCAGCTTACAGCAGCGCTGATAGTGCTTTAACCTCATTAACCACTTCCTTTTGCGTAGACTTCTTAGAAACCGAAAAGAAAGATGAACAAGAGCAAACCAAAATTCGCAAAAAAACTCATATTGGGATGAGTATTTTACTGATTTTGGTAATCATTATTTTCAAATATGTTCTTACGGATAATGTAATCAACGAATTACTAACAGTAGCTACCTATACCTACGGACCTCTTTTAGGGCTTTTTGCATTTGGAATTTTTACAAATTACAAGATAAAAGACTCCTATAGCTGGATAGTGGCAGGAGTTTCTGTAGGATTGATTATCCTAATTGCTAATGTACCATCTGATATGTTAGGTGGTTATAAAGTAGGCTATGAACTATTGCCTATAAATGGTTTATTAACCTTTATAGGATTAATATTGATTCGTCGTCAATAGCACAATGCTACAGGCTACTTCAAAATGAATATTAGCCTTACTTAGTATCTTATAAAATTCTGGATTTTCAGCTCCTGGATTAAAAATTACTCGCTTAGGGTTAAGTGCTAAAATATCATCATAGAATGACTTCTGTCTATCTGCATTAATATATAAAGTGATGGTATGTATATCATCATCAGTGGGTAATTCCGTTTCAATAGTTGCTTGATCTATTTTTCCTTGTTGCCTACCAAAGGCTAGTACTTCATGCTTATAATACAATAATAAATGAATGATCAGATTAGAATATCTTTGATCCTTTAAAGAAGCTCCAATAACTAATGTTTTCTTACCCATATACTACTCATTTTTAAACCAAAATACGTTTTTCTTAAACTAATTAAAAATGTTTTCTATCTAAACTTAAGTAAATAACCTTTAGATAAGGATATACCCACTAACTAAATATAAGACTCATCGTTAAATTCAGAAATATACTTTGGATCGATATTTTATAGACTTAAAAGTTAAAAATCCAATGAAAATTGTTAAAAACAGGATCTAAATGTAACTCTAAGGTTCTCTTTACGTCTTATTAAGTAAGAAATTATTTTTCATAAAATAGATTTAGTTAGTTAGTTACTTGACATAATAATAAGATGTATATTCGTAGTTGATGGTTAGTGTTATTATTTGATTATTATAGAAAACCGCCTCTAATAGGGGCGGTTTTTAATTTTATTCACAAATTAAGAACTGTACAATCTTATCACTTTTATCAAAATAGAATCGAAAATCGAAGCTTCAATTTTACAAAACATTTTGACTACAAATTCCCTTTCTTTAAATTAACGTTAAATCTAGAACAACAAAAACTATTTCTGTAACGTTTTCGTTTTTCTTACGTCTATATATATAGATACATTCTATTATAGTTTATTTGAATTAGCCTTTAAAAAGACAACATTAGAATAAAAAACGCGAAGCATACAC
>CAYYNF010000348.1:0-2152 GCA_964472695.1 uncultured Flavobacteriaceae bacterium | reverse complement strand
GAAATAATGCTGTAATGAGTAGTATGGGAATTACTCAAATTGCAGCTGTTATGGGGAGTTGTGTTGCAGGTGGAGCTTATTTACCTATTATGAGCGATGAAGCACTTATTGTTGATAAAACAGGAAGTATTTTTTTAGCAGGAAGTTATCTGGTGAAAGCCGCCATAGGTGAGGAGGTTGATAATGAAACTTTAGGTGGAGCTACAACACATTGTGAAATTTCAGGAGTTACAGATTATAAAGCACTTGATGATAAAGATTGCTTACTTAAAATTCAGAATATCATAGATAAAATAGGAGATTACGACAAAGCAGGGTATAATCGTGCTACTCCACAGTTACCTAAAGGTGATATGAATACTATTTTTGGTTTGCTTCCGAAAGAGCGAAATAAGCCTTATGATATGTTGCCAATTATAAAGATGCTTGTAGATGGTAGTGATTTTGAAATGTATAAGAAAGATTACGGTAAAACTCTTATTACAGGCTATGCACGTATTGATGGTTGGGCAGTGGGGATTGTAGCTAATCAGCGTACAGTAACTAAGAATGCAAAAGGAGAAATGCAGGTAGGAGGAGTAATCTATAGTGAAGCAGCAGACAAGGCTGCACGTTTTATCAGTAACTGTAATCAGAAAAAAATTCCTTTAGTATTTGTTCAAGATGTTACAGGTTTTATGGTTGGTAGTAAAAGTGAGCACGGAGGCATTATTAAAGATGGTGCAAAGATGGTGAGTGCTATGGCAAATAGTGTTGTACCTAAATTTACGGTCATTATAGGAAACTCTTACGGAGCAGGGAACTATGCTATGTGTGGTAAGGCATATGACCCTCGTTTGATTTTTGCATGGCCTAGTGCAGAATTAGCTGTAATGGGAGGGGCACAGTCTGCTAAAGTATTATTGCAAATTGAAAAAGCATCATTAAAAGCAAAAGGGGAGGTGCTTACCCCAGAAGCAGAAGCAGAACTATATGAAAAGATTAAGGCGAAGTACGATAAGCAGATTTCTCCGTATTATGCAGCAGCACGTTTATGGACTGATGCGATTATAAATCCACTAGATACTAGAAAGTGGATTAGTATGGGTATAGAAGCGGCTGATCATGCTCCTATTGAAAAACCATTTAATATAGGTGTAGTTCAGGTTTAGTTAAATGAGCTTTTTAAAATAAAAAATGCCATGAACTATTTTGTATAATTCATGGCATTTTTACTGATTGTATTCTATTTATCAACCATTACACGGTAGTCGATTGGTACTAATTTTTCCACTTTATATAACTTATTGTCATCAAAATAGTACATTTTACGAAAAGTCTCATTCATAAAATACTCTAAATAACGTATTGTATAAATACTACTATTATCTTCCACTGCAAGCATACGTGCCTTACGGTGTTTATCTAGAAATTCCTGTAGACTCATTCCCATATATATTCTTTCATATGTTCTCATCTTAGGGTAATATAAGTGAGCACAAGATGTTAAACTAAGTAGACTAATGGTAAGGAGTATAATAAAACGGAATCTCATAATATCTTAAGCTTTTAATTAGCAATATTGTATTTGCAATTTACTAAATACTTAAGTATTTTGAAAGTTTTTTCACAACTACTAAAATGTTATAGTGCTGATTTATTAATGTTTTTCGCTTATTTCTTTGTTTATATCATTTTATTAAGGTTTTTTGTGATGATGTTTCATTAATAGTTTGTTGCTCAATTCTGAGTTATAAAAGAATGCCTATTACTTAGGTATATTAGTAATAGGCATTTTCTAGTTAAGTAGTATATAAATATTTTATTTGTCAACCATTACACGATAGTCAATTGGGACAAGACGTTCCACTTTATTTAATCTATTATCAGTAAAATAGTACATTTTTCTGTAATCATCTTTCTGAAAATACTCTAAAAATCGAATAGTATAAATAGCACTGTTATCTTCAATAGCTAACATCTTAGCTCTAGAGTGGTTTGATAAGAATTCTTGTAGTGACATTCCCATGTAAACCTTTTCGTAAGTTCTAGCTTGTGGATAATATAAATGTGCACAAGAGTTTAATCCTAGAACTAAAGCTATAAGTAAAATAATATTATAGAATTTCATAAGCTTTAATTTTATTACTAAATCGTTATAGATGTTTACAAA
>CAYYNF010000347.1:0-2152 GCA_964472695.1 uncultured Flavobacteriaceae bacterium | reverse complement strand
ATATTATAATTTACAAATTATGTTTTTAAACCCCTATTTTAGGTTTGTTTCATTAGCTTTTTTAAGCTTGCTTTTATTCTCTTGTGCATCTAAAAAGGATGTACTACTGCTTCAAGATATCGACAAGTATGATCCGCAACAAGACTCGGTATTTAATGTGGTTACTATTAAGAAAAATGATTTGATCAGTGTCAATGTTTCTTCTGTAGATCATCAGTCGGCGATGCCATTTAATTTGCCAGTAGTGTCTTCCCCTATGGGTAATAATCCTTTATTGGTAAATGGTCAGCAGCAAATGCAAAATTACCTTGTTGATGAGTATGGGTTTATAGACTTTCCAGTCTTGGGACGTATTAAAGCGGAAGGGGAAACAGGACAGGAGTTGAAAGAGAAACTTAAAAGAAGATTAGTTAAATACCTTAAAGATCCCATAGTTACTGTGCGTATTCGAAATTTTACAATTTCAGTAATAGGAGAAGTGACAAGACCAGGTTCTTACAATATACCTAATGAACGTGTAAATTTATTACAAGCTATTAGTTTGGCAGGAGATTTTACAGTGTATGCACAACGTAAAGATGTGACTATTGTGCGTGAGCTTGATAATGGTAAAAAAGAATATACTAAAGTTGATTTTACTAGTAAAGATTTATTAACGAATCCTTATTATTTTTTGAAACAAAATGATGTAATCATCGTCTCTCCTAATAAGGCACAAATACAGTCGTCTGCTTTTAATAGAAACACTTCTGTATACGTGTCTATTGTAGGTATTTTATTAACGTTAGCTAATATATTTTTTAATTAATGGATTTTCAAGAAGACAATATCGATATCCGTAAGGAAATCAAGCTTTATACTTCAAGGTGGAAGTTGTTTTTATTATCGGCGGTTGCATCAATAGCACTAGCTTACTTCTATCTGAAGATAGCTCCAGTTATTTACACCTCCACTACCACAATTTTAATAAAAGATCCTGATGAAAGTAGGGGAATGTCGGAACTTGCAGCACTGAGTGATCTTTCGGCAGTAGCAGATTTTGGATCAAGCGATATCGATGATGAGGTTGAGATCTTGAAGTCAAAAACACTTATTGAAGATGTTGTTAGAGATTTAGGAGTCGCCACTCGTATTTATAAAAAAGGTCAATTTAAGGCGGTAAGTGTCTATAAAAAAGCACCCTTTAACGTAGAATTTATATGGGATCCTATTCAATACAAAGAAATATCTCAGTACCCAAAACAGTCATTTGAAGTTACACTAAAGGAAAATGGAAGGTACACACTAGTAGATTTTGTTCGTAATAAGAAATCTTATTCAGGAAAATTAGGAGAAGTTCTCTTTATTGAGGATGGACAATTAGTTTTAACTAAAACCGATTTGTTTAATTCGTTGTTTCTTGAGGAAGTTGTACAGAATATCTTCACGGTAGAGGTTAAGTCTATTTCTCAAGCAGCTGTTGATTTTCAGAGGCTTATTCAAGTAGCTGCTAAAAGCAAAAAGAGTAGCGTAGTAGACCTTACGTTAACAGGGGATGATCAGGTTAGAGCTAGGGATATTTTAAACAAATTAGTAGATAAATATAATGAACAGGCAATCAACGATAAGAATTTAGTGTCTAGGAATACATCAAAGTTTATTAATGAACGTTTGAATATTATAACAGCTGAATTAAATCAGGTAGAAAATCAGAAGTCGTCTTTTAAAAGAAAGAATAATCTTGCTGATATCCAGTCAGAAGCACAGTTGTTTATCGAGCAAGTAGGGGATACACAGCAGAAGGAATTTGAGTTAGAAACACAAATAAACTTAACGAACTCTATTATTTACTATTTAGCAAATGAAAGTAGAGGGACAGACCTTTTGCCTGCTAATATAGGTATTGATAATACCAGTATTAATTTACAAATTCAAGAGTTTAACAAGTTAGTATTGCAAAGGGATCGTCTCTTAGAGGGATCGACGAAAGAAAATCCGCTAGTTATCAATCTTAATTCTAATATCTCTAGTCAAAAATCAGTTCTTAAGGAGTCATTGCGAAATCAACTTAATAATTTAAATATTACTAAGGAGAATTTAATGACACAAAAGAAATTGATTACTTCAAAAATTAACTCGATTCCTGATCAAGAAAAGAGTTTCAGAAGCATTG